>CAVKYA010000134.1:0-7000 GCA_963660255.1 Bacteroidaceae bacterium
GTGATCTGGGCGACAAACGTGTTGTAGTAGTAGCCGGTGTTGACCTCTTCCTTGGAAGTGACGTAAGTGCCGAGCATCCAAGAGGACTGTGGCGTGTTGAATCCGGTCTTGGAGTTCATCCACTGATCCTCGGTGAGAGGTGTGTTTCCACCACCGATGGCCTTGCGGGCATATTCGGCGGCCTTGGCGTAGCAGTCCGTCGCAGAGCTGATCCCGAGGTCATCGTAGCCGTCTGAGGAGCCTTCCGCGCTCATCTGCTTGGCAAGGGCGTCGGACTCTCTGTCGAAACGGCTTGCCATATCGAGCCACAGGCGGGCTTTCAGTCCATAGACCACCGCACGGTTTACGTGAGCCTTGGTGGCCTGCTCGTAACCTTCAAGATAGGTCTCCGCACGGTTGAGATCCGTCATTATGAAGCGGTACATCGTGTAGAAAGGAACACGTGGGTTGTTGTTCAGATCCGTCTTGGAGGTCTTCTCGTTGACGATCGGAACGGTCAGCCCTACGACTCCCATCGACTGGGCGTCCGAGTTCAGGCTCTCGACCTGGGTTGTGCGGTACTCGAAGCAGGTGGAGAGTTCCATATAGAGCATCGCGCGGAGTCCGAGAGCCTGTCCGAGGCAGTAAACGGCCTTGGTCTCGGCGTTTGCCGGATCCGGAACAAGGGCGATGACGTTGTTGGTGTTCTTGATGAACTTATAGTAGTAGAACCAGGAGTAGTAGGCGGCGTAACGCAGTCCGGATCCGCTCTCGATGTGGCTCCAGTAGTCGTAGCTGGCATCATAGACAGGGAAGTCTTCGCCCATCACCTCTCGCATGTACATTTGGCAAGGATAGCCCCAGTCGTTTGTGTTTCCGGAGGATCCCCAGGTGTCGTAGGCCACGAAATAGGACGAGAGGCCGTTGAGCATATATTCCATCGAGGAGGTTGACTTCTCGATGGTTTCAGGCGTGGCCTCTGTCTTAGGTAATGTCTCCTCGATGCATCCTGTGGCGAAGACGAGTGAGGACACGGCGCAGAGGGCGGCCATCAATCTGATCATATTCTTTTTCATATTCATTGTTTCTACTAAATTAGAACTGTAACGTGATTCCTCCCGTTATCATCCGCACAGGAGCGTAGGTTGATGTGGAAGTCGTGCCCCAGAAGCTTCCGCGCGGGTCGAATCCCTTGCGCTTGCTCCAGTAGTAGAGGTTCTCCCCGGCGGCATAGACGCGGATCTTGCTCATTCCGATCTTCTTCACGAGCTTCTCCGGAAGGGTGTAGCCCAAGTTGATGTTCTGGAGGGTGAGCGTGGAAGCGTCGGTGATGAAACGGTCAGACATCGAGCTGGCGCTGTCGTCCACATCCTGGATGGCGAACTGGAAGCGAGGAATGTCGGAGTCCGTGTTGGTCTCGGACCAGGCCTTCAGCAGGTCCTTGTGGAAACTGTTACCGGTGTTCTGCACGTTAGGGTTGCGCATCAGGGCGGCGTATCCATAGTCGGCGGCCTTGCCTCCTATGCTGTAGTTGAGATTGACGGAGAAGTCGAAGCCCTTGAATGTGAGGGTCGTGCCGAAGCCTCCATAGAGGTCCGGGTCGGCGTCACCGCAGTTGAAGTCAGTACCGTAGCTGTAGGTTGTGGTCTTGGTCAGCTCACCTGTCTCGCTGTTCTTGACATACCACTGGGACTGGCCTTTCTCGTTGACTCCGGCGTACCTCTTCATATACAGAGTGTGCAGCGGAAGTCCCTCGCCGTGGAAGTAGTTTCCGTTGACGTAGCCTGCGTGGCCGTCCAGAACGAATCCCTTGTTGTCCTCGTTCAGCATCGTGATCTTGTTCTTGTAGTGCGTGGCGTTCAGGCTGACGTTCCAGCTGAAGTCCTTCTTGCGGATGAGGTTCAGATTCAGATCCAGCTCGATACCGTTGTTGAGCATATTCCCGACATTGTCGTAGGATCCGCCGTAGCCACCGGAAAGCGGAACATAGACGAAGCAAAGCATATCGGTGGTCTTGCGGCTGAAGAACTCGACGCTGCCGGTGAGGCGGCCTTTGAATATGTCGAATTCCACACCCGCGTTGAAGTTGCTGTTGGTCTCCCAGGTGATGTTCTTGTTACCGACTGTGCTAAGGGCCAGTGAAGGCTCGCCGTTGAAGTAGTTGATCGTGTAGGTGTCGGTGTAGCGGTAGTCACCGATGGCGTCGTTGCCCTGCTGTCCCCAGGAAGCCTTGACTTTCAGCATATCGATCCAGGAAACCTTGAACCAATCCTCCTTGCTGGCGATCCAGGCTCCTCCGACTGAGTAGAAATTACCCCAACGATGATCCGGATGGAAGCGTGAGGACGCGTCGCGACGGTAGGATGCCGAGAGGAAATATTTCTCGTCAAGGTTGTACATAGCTCTGCTGAACCATCCCTCGGTGTTGTACCTGCTGGAGGAACCGGCGTTCTCCTTGATCTTGATGGCCGCGCTGAGTTCCTGGGCGTCGAAATAGGAGAAGAGCCCCTCGCGGTCGCCGCTCATCCATTCGCTGCGGTAGTCGTAGTTCTCGTGACCTGCCATAACTGAGACGTTGTGGCGGCCGAACTGCTTGGTGTAGTTTACTATCTGTTGGAAGTTCAGGGCATATACAAGACTGTTGTACTTGTAGATGTAGCCGCTCGGGTAGGCTGTCTTTCCGTAGCCGTAGAATCCCTGCTGGGTGGAGGTGTAGTGGGACTCGGTGCTCGTGACGGTGCCGTTGACGGTGATTTTCAGCCCGTCGAAAGGCGTCACATCGGCATAGCCCGTGAGAGTCAAGGCGTTGCCGATTGTCCTGTCGGTGTTCAGCGCGTTCTCCTGAAGAGGATTGTTTCTGGAGAGAACCGGACGGTTGAGCCCGGCGAGCTCGCCGGAACCGTAGTCGTACATCTTTCCATTCTCGTCGGTCATAATGTTCCCGTCCCCGTCACGCAGATAGACAGGGTAGATCGGAGCCATAGTGTTCGTGATTCCGAACAGGGAGTTGCCTGAACCGTCCCCTACATCGTCTGAGGTGCTGTGGGCGTAGTTCATATTCGCACCCACCCGGAGCCAGTCCTTGGCCTGATAGTCTGCCTTGAGACGGACTGTAGCTCTTTCAAAATCAGAGTTATAGACGATGCCTTGATTGTCAAGATAACCGATCGAGCCATAGAAACTGAGTTTCTCGGTACCTCCGGTGAGATTGAGGTTATACTCCTGGCGGAGGCTGTGTCTGAACGCCTCGTCAAGCCAGCTGTCCGGCGCGGCGGTGTAAACCTTGCCGTTGTAATAGAACCTTCTGCCCTTTGTGGCGTGCGGATTCATCCTGCCGTTCGTTCCGATGAGATATTCCCCGTCCGGAACGGAGTAGGTGAGGTAACCGAGTCCGCCGTCGGCCGTGGCACCGCCCAGATTGGCGTTGGCCTGCCTGTGGGCCTCGTATGGTGTCATTCCACGATCGCGCATATAGTAGTTGTAGAGGGCGGACCAGTGCATCTCGTAGTACTGTGCCGGATCCTTCACGTAGTCGTAGTCGATGGTGGCGCGGCTGTTGACGCTCCAGCGGCTGTCAAATGTGATCGTGGCTTTTTCGGATTTTCCTTTCTTGGTGGTGATCATCACGACTCCGTTGGCTCCACGCGCTCCGTAAAGGGCGTTGGAGGCGGCGTCCTTGAGGACTGTGATGTTCTCCACGTCGTTAGGATTCAGGTTGTTCCAACCTCCGTCGTAAGGAGATCCGTCCACGATGATCAGAGGTGATGTTCCGGCGTTGATGGAACTGAACCCTCGGATAGCCATCGAAGGAGTGGCTGTAGGGGATCCGGAATTGTTGATCATCTGAAGACCGGCCACCTGACCTTGAAGTCCGCTCATCACGTTCGTGAGCTGCTTCTTCTCAAGGGTTTCGCTCTTGACGACCGCCGCTGATCCTGTGAAGGAAGACTTGGTCTGCTGGCCGAAAGCCACGACGAGAACCTCGTCAAGCTGCTCCTGGTCGGTTTTCAGACGGATGGTCATCTCCGGCTGCGGGTCAAGTTCGACAGGGATCATTCCGATGCAGGAGACGGCCAGCTTGTCTGTGGCCTTCACACCGCTGAGGCTGAAATGGCCGCTCACATCCGTGATGTCGCCTTTCAAGGTTCCCTTGATCATCACCGATGCACCGATGACGGGCTCGCCGTTGTCATCGATGACGGTACCTTTTACGTTTATGGTCTGGGCCGACGCAAGAGAGAACGTCACCAGAAGCATAAACAAGAACACAAAGAATCTTTTCATACGTTCTTATTATTGAGATTATTGATTGGCTTTTGTGGCTTGCATTCCGGCGGAGGGCAGGATGAATCCGGCCTTTTCCTTGTCCGACCAGAGCCATACCGTCCTGCTGTCAATCTTGAGGATTCTCAACTCGCTGAAACTGAATCCGGTGATTCCCATGTTCCCGGAAACCGTGCCGCTGACTGTTCCGGATGTGGAAGGCATACCGCTGAGTTTAACCGTGACATCACGCGTTCCCTCGTTGTCGATGATCCGCAGGATGCCTTCGGTCGGGCTGCAGTAATATTGGTGCTTGTTCTTGAGGAAAGTGAGCACCGGCTTGCCGTCCTGATATATTCCTAAATCCTCGGCGACGGAGAATTTCTCCCGGAGGTTGTTGTCTTCCTTGTTGCCGTTGCAGGCGGAAAGGAGGAGGCAGGAAAGAAGCGCGGCGAATATTCTTAACGCGATTTTCATATTCAATGAATATTATAGGATGATATTTATGTATCTGGCGAAATATTCGGTGGTGCCGTCAGGCTTTGTCAGGACTGCCTGCACGTAGTGCTCGCCCTTGCGCAGGTTGAGGTAGCCGTCCGCCTTCGCCCCGTCCACGGTCCATTGGATGCCGCTCATCTCGCCGCAGTCAACCAGCGTCATCAGAACCTTCTCTTCTGATGTCGGGTTGGCCTTCGAGATCTGGATTCTCGGGAATCCGGATCCGGATTTATCGGTTTTAAGGGTCAGAGAAGTCTTGCTGTTCTTGTTGCCCGTGATTGTGATCACATAGTCCTGCGCGTCTTTCAGCAAAGGAATATGTACCTCGGTGGCCGTGAGACCGGTGATTGACTTCGCTTCCGTCTCGTTTCCTTCCGGTTTCCACTCGACCGTCCAGCTGGAGGAAAGGTCGTCTTTCCAACTCAGCAGTATGTCGTGCTGGAAGATGCTGGACTTGACATCGGAGATGTTGCCATTGCGCTCGGTGACGGACAGTTTCACTGCTCCTTCCGCAGCGTTCAGCCTTATCGAAGGGATTTCGACCATCGTTTTCTTCCCGTTGGCCGCCAGGAACTTAGACTCGTTATCACTGTAGATGGACGTTACATTGCTTCCTCCAGGAAAGAAACAATGAGTCGGAAGATATTGCGGCAGATAGTTGTTTCTGGAGTCGGGATTGGAATAGAAAATCTTATAGTGTTCGTTTCCTCGGACGATGTTCACGGCGTTACCCATCCAGCTGTTGTACTCGTTCCGGACGTGATAGATCAGGAGCCCCCAGTCGGAGCCTTGCCCGTAGAAGTCGAGATATTCCTTCTTGTCCCATTCGTTCTTTCCCGCGCCTCGGCATTCCAGCAGGAAATAGTCGCCGTCAGCCTCGGTCTTGACAAGGTAGCCTTTACCCTCCGTGATCGCCGGTAATGAATATTCCCCACTGGTTTCCAACACCTCGGGTTCCGCCCAACCCATCATCCATCTTTCGAGGATGCTGAGCGCCGGGGGAGTGCGGCTGCTGTTGTTGTAGGTTCCGTAGGCCATCAGCGAGAAGCATCCGGGGAGGTCACATTTCGTGTCATTGCCGTTAGCCGTGTCGTAGAGGTCCGGCCATCCGAGGATGTGCCCGAACTCGTGGCAGAACGAGCCGATGGCGGCGAGGGTGTTGTTTCCAGCCGCGCCTGGTTCAAGCTCGGAACTACAAGCGTAACCTGGAACCGTGACTCCGTCGAGAATCAGATTCTTCAGCCCGCTCCTGTGCGGCCAGATTCCGTTCGGGTCACCGGTACTCTCCGCTCCGCCGGAGTAGTAAACGAATATGTCGTGCGCTACACCGTTCTCTGAGAACAGGCTGAAATCCACATCGTTGTCAGCGATGCGGGCGACTTCAGCGACCATCTCCTCCGGTTTGTCTTTGTAGTATGCCCTGTTCTTGGAGAGCCTGTACGGTCCCGCCACGGTGAACTCAGGGTCGAACTGTCCGTTGGAGTTGTCGTAGTAGTACTGCCAGACGCTTCCTGTGGCTCCACCCTTTGTGTAACTCTTGGAATTCAGTAAGTTGTTGAAGGCCTCGTTGCTTCCGTTCGTGAAAGGAAGGTCTGGATATTCAGCAAGCAGCACCAGCACTTTCTTGTTTCCGACAGGCTTCCAAGTGGTTCCTCCCAGAAGCGGCGGAAGGCAGTCCCCTGCATCTGCGGCGCGGGTGGCCAATGAATATGTCCGCTCGGCTTTCAGCCTTCTTTGCAGTCCGGTCATTCGCAGAGGTCGCAGATTCTTCCGTAGAGCGCCAAGAACCTTGCGTTCCGAGTCGGTCAACCGGCTGACATTCTTCGCCTTGACGGATGTCGGGACAAGAAGTCCGTTGCCGTCAAGTCTGGCGAAAGCCCAGTCTCCGTCAGTGTCGGCGGTGATGGTGTAGCCTTCCTCCGTTGTGACGTAGTTGTGAAACTCGTCTCCGTGGACACGGATCCAGATCTTGGACCCGTCGCTTTGGGTCACAGTGATGATGCCGGGATTCGCCGGGCCGGCGAACAGCAGGTTTGAAGTTTTCGCCTGCAACAATGACAGCAGGCACAGAGTCCAGATAAGAAGTTTTCTCCGGGTCATAAGAAGCTGTTTTGAAATGAATCAAAAATTTTGTTATGTGCTTTGCAAATAATTGATTATCAGTTGTTTAATTGGATATATTTTCGTAACTTTATAATTATAAGACAGTTAAGTTATGAAGATGTATTCAACCAACCTCACTGATAATCAGTGGCAAGTT
>CAVKYA010000135.1:0-6979 GCA_963660255.1 Bacteroidaceae bacterium
AGCCCGCAAAGCGAGTTAGGTTATATCGCACCTGACTCGCTTTTTTGTTGTTTCGGGGCGATGTGCGGCCAGAGCGATATTCGAGTATGAGACAAGAATATTCAGAGACAAGTTTATGGCTTAGCCAATTGAAAGCAGGTGCGGTCTATGAGATTGCGCTTGAAAGGGGACGCCCTCCATAAGGGAAGTATGCGCTTGTGGTCACTGAGCTTGTCGAAGTGGCCATATTAACAAGAAGAAAGTGTGGAAGTCGATAACTTGTCCGTCAGAATCCCGTTGGGGCGGAAAACGATCCGAGAATGTAAGCTTCTCCGGTGGATTGACGTTCTGCCGGACAAAGTTCCAGAATAAAGTGAGTCATCCGGGCAAAGGCTTTTATCCCGGACAAAATATTAATAAAGATGGTAAACAACATTATTGTTCCTGAATATAAGGAACTTTGGCCACTGTTCGGTCTTGACAGGGCGCTTAACGGCAATGTCGTGGACGACGCTTCTTTGGAGGTGATGCTCCGGATTGAGAAAGAGATGCATCGGCTCAGGGGAATGGGTGATGACGAGAGACGATCTCTGTGGATTGAGATTCATCTGCCGGGAAGGCGGTACTATTGGGGCGAGGACAAACGAGACCGGAACGGGAATATCTGGTACTGGATATCCACAGGAAATTATCGTGGATTCCATTATATGCTATTGAGTGACAAGCATCACAAATTCATAGATCTTCGAAGCCAACCGTTTGTCGGTGATGAACGCAATTCGGAACATAGATATACCGATGTCCTCAATCCGTTGCTCCGTTTGGAGGAATATGTCAGGGCAATTGTGGATGCAGTGTGCGCGGACCCTGGTGAATATAACGACTATGTTGAGGCGAACCTTCCATACTGGAAGAGGCACGGAACTATCAAACGTTCGGTGTTGAATGGAATATGTCCGCTGTATAGACGTGTGGATGATCCTGACGCTGAGATTGAACTCCTTGAAAATATACGCAAAAGTCCGTTGACGGTCTTGGAGGAAATGACATTGAATGTCTATATGCATTATTGGAGGCTTGCGTATGTAGCATACCGGACACTTAATGATTTCGAGCCGGACTCGCCTGACGAGTATGAGGTGGAGAGCGACAGAGAGGTGTTTAAATATTCCAGCAAGGGATATAATCTTGATGAATATGACCTTGACTCTCAGGAAGATTTCACGAAATGGGAGGCGGCGAACTCCTCATATCACTGCTTTGATGTCGCATACGCCCGCATCCACCTGTGGCCGGTTAGGGAAGATGATGGCTTGTGGCATTTCGAGATCAGTTACAATGTCGGTGGCTATTTCCGTGACATCTTGAATATTGTCAGGGCATTGTACGAGCAGGGGATAATTGTCGGAATCCGCTATTGGGTGGATGATGCCCTTGCCCAGCTGAGGGAAGAGGATTCTGTCCGAATATCCCCGTGCCCGAACAAATATCAGGAGGAAATATCATTGCCGACAGTAGGGGACGGCGTGACGAGAAAGATGGTCAACGCCATAATCCGTGAGACTGTATGGGATAAGGAAGAGACTGTGTTTCCGGAATCCTCCGGAAGTTGTGGCCGTGACTAAAAGAACGAAACTGAGTGAATGGAGTGGCTTTACTTGTCCTTCGAAACGCTGTTTGGCCGGATAAACGGCCCTCTGACAGTATTTCCTCCGGGGAATCTTGGTTTGGCAGGACAAAATAATATTCGATAAAGATATGGGCATATTCGTAGAAAGAGAAAGGTGTTGCGAGGCGACATTTCGGGCGGGCGGACCATATTGGCACGCCTATACTTCCGGGAAGAACACTCCGCTGCTTTTTGCGCGCGAGGAGGATCTTGTGTTTGTGATGAATGTGGTGGCGCAGGCGGCGGCTCTTTTTCCAGAGGTTCGGATTATCGCGTTCGAGGTGATGAACAACCATTTCCACTTCGTGGTTTCAGCGGGTGAGAAGGCTGTTCTGGCGTTCTGGGGCTTTGTGCGGAAGAGGCTTTCGAGGTTTTACCCACTGATGAAAGGCCTTCAGATAACCCTCAAGCCCATTGATGATCTGGGCTCATTGCGCAACAACATCGTCTATACCAATCGTAACGGCTATGTGGCGGATCCCACCCATACTCCGTTCAGTTATCCTTGGGGGACTGGCCGCTATTATTTTCTGGACTGGCCTAAAGAGGATGCACTTGCTCGGATATTCGTGGACAATAGAAGGAAAATGTTCAGATGCCGCACTCCTGTGCTTCCGGGTGAGTGGGAAGTCACCAATGGTTACGTCGCTCCGTGGAATTACTGTTCCGTCAGGTTCGGTATGTCGATGTTCCGGGACGCGCATCATTATTTTATGATGGTAAGCAAGAACGTGGAGGCGTATGCCGAGTTGGCTGCTGAACTCGATGACGGTGAATTCCTTACGGATGCGGAATTGTTCGCCCGTTTGAGTTTGATAGTGCGGTCAGACTACGGTGTCTCCTCCATTAAAGATTTGCCCAAGCCGCAGAAATTCGACCTTGCCCGTAAACTCCGCTTTGAATTCCGTTCCTCAAACGGCCAGATCCGCCGGGTGCTGGGGCTGTCTCAGTACGAGATTGATTCGCTTTTTCCTTTGACGGCGGAAAGGTGAGAGTCGCTTTAGGTGGTGTTGGGAAAAACGGCGGCGGAGATTTCGTCCGGTGGAAAGTCGTTTGCCTGGATAAAGTTACTGAAAATGTAGACTTGTCCGGCGGATAGACGTTTGGCCGGATGGAAAGGCTACCGGAGATTGTTTCTCCGGCTAAAGGCTGTTGGACCGGACAAATTTTGAACGGCGCGAAATGGCGGTTCCTGTCAGATGGAGGTTCCTTTGAACACTATGGAATCTTTCTTCGGGACGAGTTTCCCGCTCAATGTGATTCTGTTGGAATTGAATGTCGGTTCGATCACGGCTGTGGCTGTGCTGCCGCCTTTAGGAAGGGTTATCGTGACCACGGCTGAGATCGCCACGCCTTGGACGTTCATTGAATATGTGACCGTACCTTTCTTGTCCGTGCGCATCTTTATGTTTGACGCGCGTCCGTCAAGAGTGATTCCGCCCACTCCGTTAGGCCCGCCGGCGTTGTATGGAGCGACTTGGATGACAGCCTTGTCATCATAGAGCGAGATGAAATTCGTGTTGCTTTGCACGAAAGCCATATTCCCGTACTTGAAAACCAGTTTGTCGGCTTCCAGCACGAAGTCCAAGGAATCCAGAGCCTTTACCGCGTTCCCGTATTCTATGGAGTCCCGTTCTGCTTCGATTCTTTTCTGGATTGCCTTCAAGGTCTTTGTGTCAGCCTTAGCCTTTGCCTTCAGGGTTGAGTCGGCGTTGATCCTTGCGTTCTCTATGGCGATTTTCTCCGATGTTGTGTAAATGCGCTTTTCCGTCTGCGCGAAGCCTGCCGTTGCCGTCAGCGACAGCAGGCACATTGTGATTATAAACTTTTTCATAGTTGTATATAAATAAATTAACTAACCGGAAAGGACATAATCAAAGTGCGTGCCATTCATACGTTGTCACGAACGGCATAAACCTTAGGCGACAGAACCTCCAGCAGCCTAATAATCTGTTTTGATTTGTTTGAAAATTTGAGGTGAAAAATCTTCAAACAAATTCTAACCTTTTCTCAACGCGCGGACGGATTGCAGCAGGACGCTGAGGATGACGAGTGAGATGCCGACGTAGAACGAGGCGTTCAGCTCACGGGCCTCACCGAAGGCGATGAAGGCGATCAGGATGGTGTAGCAGGGCTCAAGGTTGTACGTGAGGTTGACCGTGAAGGCGGACAGTTTCCTTAACACGATGATCTGCAGCATATAAAGGCCGACGGTGCAGAAGAGGGCAAGACACAGCAGCCACCAGAGGTTGGAGCCAGTCGGAATGACCAGCACCGGTTGTGCGGGAGGATAGACCAGAAGGTACAGCGGAATCAGGACCGAGACACCTATCAGGCCTCCCGCCATCTGATAAAGCAGCATCGTTTTCGACTTCACACCCTCACTCGCTTTCTTGTTTGTTATTGAATATAAGGAACAAACGGCTGCGGAGACGATTCCAAGGGCGATGCCCAGGCGGTAGCGGGAGTCGAATGAGAATATGCAGACCAGGCCTGCGATGGTGATCAGCGCGAGAAGCATCTCGGCGGCCGAGAACCGTTTGCGGAATATCAGCGGCTCGAATACGGAAGTGAAGAACCCCACGCTGGCGAAGCACACGACTCCGATGGACACATTGCTCGCCTTGATGGAGGCGTAGAACAGAATCCAATGAAGACCCAGAAGCGTGCCGCAGCCGGCGATCTGAAGGAACTTTCTCCAGCTTACTTTCGGAAAGCCAATGAATATGACGAGTATGGCTGTCGTGAAGAACAGCCGGTACCACGTCAGAGTGGCCTCGTTGAGCGTGATCAGTTTGCCGAACAGCCCAGTGAACCCGGCCAGCAGGACACTGATGTGCAGCTGGATGAAGGCGGTCTTGAGATTCGATTCTATCATAATGAATATTCAGAATCTTTTCACTTCAAAGAACATTCAAAAATAGTTATAATCGCTTCGTTATTCGGTCTGTCTGATCGGAATGATGACGTGGTGGTTGCCGATGGACGAGCGGAGGAAATAGTCCGAAAGCCCTGGCGCATCCACGAGGATCTGGGTTCTGCACAGGCAGTCATTGTACTGGTTCTCAAGAATAGTCACATCCTCGAAGAACATTTCCGAGCAGTCCGGAGAGAGCTTGAATATCTTCGCCGGGCCTGCCGGAAGGATTCCGTGGACCGCCACACCGATGCCGGACTCGAAATGGGTGTCGTAGGAGTATTCACTTACCATATTGAGCGGAACAGTGCAGTGGGCGAACAGCAATTTGCTTCCGTCTATTCGTGAGAGGTTGGCCTGGAAGCCGGAGATTCCGTATTTCCGACGGGCAATGCACATCGAAAGCAGGGTCGGGACATCGCCCTCGCAGGTGGCCACAATGCCCTGGCTGTTCAGGATCGCAAGAGCCATACAGCCGGTGTTGCCCAGGGCTGTCAGCAGGTCGAAGCATCGCAATGTCACTCCGTCGAGACCGTATTTCTCCACAATAGTCTTCAGTGCGCAGAAGATGTCCAGCGACTTCTCGAAATCTTTTTCTGAGATGTGCCTTCCGAACTTTGGCTCGTTCATCGGCTTGAGATCCAGTCCGTTCAACCATTTCCGGTCAGGTGCCGAGGCAAGAGTGATCAGCTCGTTGATGTCAATGTCGATGATCTCCACTCCGAGCATTTCCTTGGCCACAGCGTAATCCACATCGCTGGAAATCAGCCAGTCGGAAGGCCTTCCGACCACGCCGACCTTCATCCCTTCGAGGATGCGTCCCATATCGTATTCCTTGATGTGGCATTTGCCGCCTTGGGTGAAGCCGCCACGGAGTCTCTTCACAATCTCCCCAGTGCTTCCGTGAATGATCACGCCCGGCCACCCGGCCCTGTTCAGGAACGAGAGGATCTCCATCGAAGCGGCGAGCGAGTTGCTCTTCCCGCTTGTCAGAAGCCTGACAGGCCTGCCGTCCGGGATATTCAATGTTCCGTCCTTGCAGAAGACGCTTTTGAATATTCCCTCCGTTCCTCCGGTTCTGACGTAGATGATGTTGTCCCGTGTGCCGGCATATTCAGAGAAGTCATATTTATAGTCGAACGGCTCGCCAAGCAGAGCCTCTATTTCTTGAATGAAGCTTTCGTCGGACGGCTTTGCGACAGCCTCGCTGTGAAGCCCTGATGTCAATGAGTATAGTGTGAACATATTCCTTATTTTTTGCCCTTGCCGAGGATGATGATGGTTACGGCTGTCAGAATCAGCAGGATGCCAACGACCAGATTGACGGTCAAAGCCTCCTTGAAGACGGTGAGGCCGATCACCACGGCTGTCAGCGGCTCAAGCGCTCCCATAATGGCGGTCGGGGTGGAGCCGATGATGCGCACGGCTATTCCCATCGAAACGAGCGAGAACACTGTCGGAACAATGGCGAGCATCAATGAATATCCCCACTCACGCACCGTCACAAGCGGCATAAGATGCCTTTCCGGGGAGGTGAACGAGAACAGGATCATAGACACGGCGCAGACTATCAGCACGTAGAAGCTCAGTTTCATAGCTGACATATCGAGCCTGTGGATGGAGACCCTGTGCGGCATCGGGATGAACTTTGTCAGCTTGTTATGGCTGGAAGCAAGTTCAGATTCCGGAGCTGAAGCACGGTTGGCAACGATGATGTAGAGGGCGTAGCTCAGCGCGGAGACCATCACAAGGAGTACTCCGACGGTGCTTAGGACGGTTTCCCCGTCACCTTTATATAATAAAAGGACTCCAACCAGGGAAAGCGCTATGGCCGCGGCTGTTGCCTTGGTGATCTTCTCTCCGTAAAGCATAGCCATCAGGACGGCTGTCATCACGGGATAGACGAAAAGCAGCGAGCAGGCGACTCCGCTGTCCATATAAAGGAAACTACAGTACAGCGTCAACGATGAGATAACGAACATCAGTCCGAGGGCTGTAAGGGTTGAGAGTTCGCCTTTGTTGATTCTGAAGGTCTCGCATCCGGTCACTTCGACAGGATCAGTGACCGAAGATGTAGTTTTACCGGTCACTGAGCTTGTCGAAGTGGCTGACTCAGCCTTGGCCGTGGAACCCTTCCTGTGCAGCAGGATCTTTCCGCCCATAATGATCCCGATGATCAGCGCCGCCAGTCCGTACCTGTAAAACAGCACTGACTCCACGTTCAGCCCTTCCTCGTAAAGATACTTGGCTCCCAGTGGGTTCACACCGTAACTAACCGCGGCTAATATCCCGAAAAAGAAACCTTTAGCCTTGCTTTCTTTTGCTTTGACCATATTCCTGTTTCAAAATAAGGCTGCAAAGATAGCATTTTTTCCTGCTTCTTGGCCGATCGGAACGTCAGATCCGTCATCGTC
>CAVKYA010000136.1:0-6915 GCA_963660255.1 Bacteroidaceae bacterium
GCGGAGAACTTTACAAGATCACCCCTGAGGTGGAATATTCCGCCGAGGATCTGGACTGGACCGTCGAGACTTCCCGCTGCTGCAAAGAGAACGCCGATCCATCCTCACGCCCGGCCTTCATCAAGACCAAGGAGAATCTGGATGCTTACGATGTAGTTTACCTTGGCTTTCCGAACTGGTGGAACGGCGCTCCGAGAATCATCAACACCTTCATCGAGGCTTACGGCTTGAAAGGCAAGATTGTTGTCGTTTTTATGACATCCGGAGGCAGTGGAGTCGAGAACTCTATGAAGATATTCAGAAAGGAATATCCGGAAGTCAACTGGAAAGCCGGCAAACTCCTGAACGGAGCCAGCCAGAAGACCGTTGACGAGTGGGTCAAGAGCCTGTAGATGAACGGCTTCGTCAGACCGGTGCGATTGGACGATGCCGAGCGCATCGCTTCCATTTACAATAAATACGTTTCGGCGACCACCATCACCTTCGAGACAGAACCTGTCACAGCGGAGGAGATGCGTGGCCGCATCAATTCTATCTCATCCTCTTTCCCTTACTTTGTCTATGAATATGATGGTGTGGTCCTTGGCTATTGCTACGCCCACCTCTGGAAAGAGCGTGAAGCATATTCCAAAACCTTGGAGACCACTGTTTATCTCGCTCCCGAAGCCTGTCATCAAGGAATCGGCTCGCGGTTGATGCGTCACTTGATTGAGGATTGCCGCCGCCGAGGCTACCACGCCCTCATCGCCTGCGTCACCGCCGACAACCTCCCCAGCCTTCAGTTCCATCACCGCCTCGGCTTCCGTCAAGTCTCCAGATTCTCAGAGGTCGGCCGCAAATTCGACCGCTGGCTCGATGTCATCGACCTTGAGCTCGTGTTGTAGTTTCCCTCCGCTGCATCGGAAATGCCCGGTCAGCAGAACAGATCCTCCAGTGTGACCTCGCTTTGAACGATGTCGCTGTGAGAGTTGTGCTTGAGACCGTTGGTGGTTATGAGAGTGAGAAAGACAGATTTGTGGGTGTTGGTCTCGGTGCGGAAAGTGTCGAGGCGTGCGATGAGCTTCTGCTCTTCCGCATCCGAAATCTCAAACTTATCCTTGCTGTACTTCATCTCACAAAGGTTGATTGTCTCATCCTTGCGGTCAATCAGAAGAGCAATCTGAGCACCTTTCTTGGATTCGTCTCCTTTGCCGCGCCAAGAGCAAGCCAGCGTCTGGACACCTGAGATGCCGAGAGCCTGCTTGATCTGCTTCAGGTGGCAGAAGCACAGCATCTCGAAAGAGAGTCCACACCATACGTTGTGCAGCGGGCTGTTGACGGAGTTTGTCCAAAAATGCTCGTCCTGATAACTGTTTTTCTCTATGAACTTGAAATAGAATAAGGTGTAGAAATCAATCAATTGATAGACCGATGAACTGTCCAGCCTTTTCCTGTTCTGCGACACACTGCTGCCGAATGGGGAATATTTCCGGATGAAACCGCAGTTCTCAAGTTCTTCAAGGACGACGCTGAACGCCCCGTTGTCTGTCAGGCCGGTCGCGGCAAGGATTTCCTTTCTTGTCAGCCCTATTTCTTTTGTTGAAAGAGCCGTGATGACTTTTATTTGTGGACCGGCGTTCTTGAACAGAGCCTGATATAGGTCGCTGAACTCATCCTTCAGTTCCGCGTTCGGGGAGAAGAAAAGTGTGTCAATGTTTTGCGCGAGGCTCTTCGACCGATCCATCATAGACATATAATAAGGTATTCCACCCATCACCATATAGCATTCCGCGATCTGTTTTCGGGAATATGAGAAACCATATTCCTTAAAATACTCTTCGCACTCCCTGAGGCAGAATGGTTCAAGGAACAGATGGTGTGTAAGGCGGTTGTGAAGCCCTCCACGGCTGTGGATCAAGTTGTTGATCATCCATGATGTGGCAGAGCCGCATACTATCAGTTTGACGTCATCACGCAATGCGGCCCAACTGTTCCAGAAGTTCTCCAAAGCCGCTATGAATCCTGATTTGGGAGTGTCCATCCAAGGCAGTTCATCAATGAATATCACCTTTTTACCTTCCGGAAGCGAATCCAGATAGCGCGAAAGCTCGTAGAATGCCAGAATCCAGTTTTTCTGAATATTCAGTCTCTCAGAACCTGAATATTTCTGTATGGCGATAGCGAAGGCCGTGAGTTGCTCCGCCTTCGTGGCATCGTGCACGCCCGTGACATAGAACGAGAACTTGTCTTCCGCCGCCATTCTGATGAGGAATGTTTTTCCCACGCGCCGTCTTCCGTAAAGTGCCACAAACTCGGATCTCCCTGAATCCAAGTAACTCTTCAGTGCCTTCATTTCCGCATTCCTTCCAATAACTTTCTGTGCCATAATAACTGGATTTTCTGCGCAAAGATAGCCTTTTTGCCACTCTTGCGCAAATTATCGAACGAATTTCTGCGGAACTATGCCACTTTATAAATACTTCCGCAGATTATTTCAAGATAATCTGCGGAAGTTACTTGGCTTTGACAACATCAATGCTATTCAACAACATCCTTTTCCCTCAATTTGTTCTGTACTAAATCGCGGGAAAGAGCTTTGTATTTTATAGAGATAGTGTAACTGCATTTGTACATATCGAATTCATTTTTTGATGGATTGCCGACCTGCTGTACACCAGCCACAAATCGGTTCATCGGAGCGTTTTTCCCATCAAAGAATTTTTCGAGATAGAATTTGTTTTTGGCGGTTATCGTCTCAACTAATTTCTCATCGTTGTTGAATCCCTCCACGCCATTGTCAAAGAGACGATGGAAGACAGTTTCCTTGGCTGAAAGCATCGTGTCATTTTTCTTTGAAGCAATGCCTTCTACGTGGAAAGTGGCGATGCCGTTGTCGATTTCCATAAGTTCAACATTCCCCGTATGTTGCACCTGCGCGAAAGCGGAGACCGCGGCAAGGATAGCCGCGGCCATAAATAGTAGTCTTCTCATTATAGAGATTTCAATAGACCGTCAAGAGCATCAATTTTTGGAGGGCGGGATGTCACTGTTAGTTTAAGACCGCTGTCAAAGGCGTTCTGAATTTCTACACCACCTTTTGTGACGTTGCAGAGAGTCAGTGAACCACTCTTGATCTCTTTTGCTTTAAGTTCTCCGATTTTCTCAGAGATTGTCTCACCTGCTATCTCCACCTCTTTGTAAACCTCGAATGCATTTCCAGCAGCGACACCATCATTGGAACCAATGCTTATGTATAGAGTCTTCGCGCCCTTCTTAGGATGGGTCTCCGCTATTGACTTGATCTCTCCGGAAACACGGAATTGATCGTTTACAAGTTTCTTCATATCATCGGAAACCAGAGTGAACGCATTGACATAGGCCTCATCATATCCGTTGCTTGAAGAGCCGTAATGAGTTTCTTTCTCACTTCCTTTTGCACTCCCGTCCGCAACATTTATGATTGTCCAAGAATACTCAAGGGTGGTTTCGTACTTGGTTTTGCCATCCTTTGTCTCTTTCTTGCCGGTAAAAGCAGAAATCTGAGCGGTGAGCAAGTACTCAGCATTCTTTTCACGCGCTATTTCAACAGCCTTAGCCGTGTCGAAGGACATACCGCTGATGGTGTTGCCATCAATGACTGTAAGACGCGGTGATGCCATAAGTCCAGAAATCATCTCACTCCGTAGTTTCTCAGCCCATTTAGAGTCGATCCCGGAGAGGTAGTCAACTTCACCCACGAGAAGGGTACTTTTCTGCGCGCTCAGGTTCAGTGACAGAAGCGCAGCAATGAATAAAATTACTGTTTTTTTCATAATGAAACTTTTTAAGTAATGTGTAAAATAATAAAGTGATTATGTGTTGATAGTTGTGTATTAAGTTGTTGTCTTGTGTCTGTCGTGATAAGATTTGCTGTTGTTGTAAATAACTGAATGTTCGATATTAAGTGATCAATGAAAAATGTTCTTCTCTCTAAATCAATTTTGACTTTGCATTACAAAAATTTAGTCTGCCGCCAAGCGGAACCCTACATAAACACTACTATCAGATGGTTTCATATGTCCTCTGACAGCACATCTATGCATCCACGGATCATCAGCGAAGCTTCCGCCACGTACTATTTTTTGTACTCCCTTTTCGGGGCCGGTCGGGTTCACTACCGCATCTGCCTTATATCTGGAAAGATAGTCGGAACACCATTCCGCCACGTTTCCTGACATATCATAGAGACCGTAGGCATTAGCTGTTTTTGTGGCAAGAGGCGATGTGGTTATACCGGAAACCACTGCTTTTGCTGTTTTTCCACCGGAAGGTTCGTCTGGAGAACCTCCAGCCCGTGCGGCAAACTCCCATTCGGCCTCTGTAGGAAGTCGGAAATGCGTTCCGGACATCGCATTAAGCTTGTCGATGAATTCTTGGACATCGTACCAAGAGACATTCTCCACCGGCAGGTCGTCTCCTTGGTGAAGCGATGGATTACTGCCCATAACAGCTTTCCAAAGGGCTTGCGAAACTTCTGTTGTCCCTATCCGGTAAGCTTTCAGGCTTACGGAATGAACCGGTTGCTCATAACTCATCGTGCTCTCCTTTCCGTTTTTGGAGCTTGAACCCATCTGGAAAACCCCTCCTGGTATATTCACCATCTCATAAGAAATGCCATTGATGGAAAAACTGCCTTCCGCCTTTAGAGGAAGAGATAGAGAACCTTTGCGACGGAGCGCTATTTCAAAATTGATGCGCTCCGTATTGTATCCTGGTGCTATGATTTCAAGAATATGTGTTCCCTCTGGTCCCTCATATTCAAAAGGAAGTATGCTGGATAGTTTTTCTCCGTCAACATATACATCGGCATCGCGTACATTGCTCTCAAATCGCATTTTCCCTGTAGGACCCGTATAGGCCACCTGCGGAGTCTCCACCTGCATTATGTAGGTGGATTTTTTCTGCAAAGGCTCTGGAAATTCATAACGAAGCGGTAGGTATTTAGTTGTCTTGATGTTCAGCCACCAGGATTTGTCAACCATATAGATCCACCATTCTCCTTCTTTGAATTCGGATTTCACCACAGAGCCTTCAAATGTGACATCCTGTAGCACAAGGCCTATTTTAACCAGGGCACAAATCTCTCCGTTCAAGTCTTTCACTTCATAGCGTACCGCACTTATGTCGCTTGGGTCTATGTGGAAGTCCTTGACAGAAAGTTCTTGCCCGGTGGCAATCAAGGCGATTGCACAAAAAGAGAGTGTCGCGATTAATCTTTTCATCCGTCAAATTTTGAAATTGTCCAATGTGAATATGTCATCGTCTGGCGTTTCCATTGGCTGCCAGGTACGGACGTTGATTTGTGGAGCGTCCGGATTCTCGAAATTCCATACAAGGAACAATATGCCTTCATCGCTGTATGTGGAGGAATTCCAATGCTGGATGAGGGTGACACCATAGAAATTTGGATTTGCCCCGTGGCGTAGCACTTTGATCTCATCAAACTTGACATTGACGTAGCCATTGCGCGCGAAAACCCTCTTCAGATTGGCAAGATATTGCTGCTTGCTTTGCTTGGTGTACTGGATCTCAGGTCTGTTGGAGCGGATCTGTAGCTCGTTGGGTACACGTCTGATGACCTTTCCTGTGATAATAAGAGCATCTTCACTGAAAACAGCATCCATAAAATCAATATCCTTTTGGTTGTATGCGTTGCGGAACTGCTCCACATAGTGCAGTATCTGCATACGCCGGTCAAGGTCGTCAAGCTCCTCGCCTTCCTTGATTATCCTCATATATTGATTAATACCAAGGGTGAAATTGAAATCGACTATACGCCCGTTCTTGTCGAAATCAATACTTACTTCCTGAATTTTGTTTCCCTTGTAAGTTTCATCCAAAGGCTTCATCTCCACTTCGATATTACGTACCTGCCAGCCACTGAACTGTCCGCCTCCAAGACGGATGCAGTTGGTGACGATTTCATCATCCAATGTTCTGAAACGCACATTCCCCCAAAGCATAACGATACTATGGGAAGCCATATCTTCAATGTCAATACCGCTGAAGTTGACATTGCGCCCGTTGGATTCGGCAGTGTTGATCGCTGTCAACAAATTAGAAACCTGCTGCTCCATTCGTGTTCTCAGCGTTGCGTTCGAGAGTCCGTCCGCGATTTCAAAATCCACATTATTCTGCGCAGACGCCATTGAAAACATAAATGACAGAACTGCTATGAAGAGTATCTTTTTCATCTTATTTAGAGAATATAAACCAAACTTTATCGTAACCGTTATAATTGTCTGATGTTTTGCAGAGCGATTTGAAATCGGTACGACTCGTGCCGCCCGGTCCCAGAACCGTAACCACGGCGGAATTTTTTCCTATCAGTAAAAACACCTCCGCAGGATCCTTGCACGTCTCTATCGGCCCGGTTTTCTTTATCTTGAACTCTGCTTTGAAGCGGGCAAGAATAGACCTTGCATTGGAATAGCTTCCGGCGGACAGCAACTGATCCACAACATTCTGCTGCCATTGGGACTCCAGCCTAAGCGAGGTGTCCGCCGCTGTTTCTGTCTTGGTCTCTGTTTTCGCCTTCGTCTCTGTCGTGCTTTGTTTGTCAGTGGTGCTTACTGGGGAAGTGGTATTACTTTCAGCCGTGGTTGCTTCCAGAACATCCTCATTATTATCTTCTTCAGCCGAAGTATTATCCATATAAGTAGCGTTATCCACGTTGAGAATATTGCTCTTTTTGACGTATAGGAACACTTTCACCATATCGCCGCGATGAATCTGCAGCGAGTCTCGCTGTTCTTGGATGTCACGTATTAGGATATCTTTGTCTCGGAAAGTCTTCTTGGACTCGGCATATTCCCTGACTTGGATAAGAAGAAGGTCATTCGCCACATCAAAGGCTTCCGCGGCGGTTTCCATCGTGGCCTCAGCATATATGTATTG
>CAVKYA010000137.1:0-6699 GCA_963660255.1 Bacteroidaceae bacterium
TTGAATATTACTACCCGGACATCGAGCCTTGGGAGCAGAACATCACCACGAAGGCAAATTTCGAGAGCAAATGGAAAGACCTTTACGATCAGGGTGTCGTAAGCCTTGTCGAAGGTGGCGGCTATCAGACAAAGGGGGTCTGGAGACCTTGCGAAGACTGCCGTATGAGGACAAATACCGCTGACGCCTTCTGCCCGGTCTGCCAAAGGGCGATCGAGCGGATCATCCGATTCTACACAGAAGAGTAAACTCCGGTACTTTGACAGACTATGATATCCCGGTCACTTCGACGCTTCGACAAGCTCAGCGACCGAAGACTCAGTGACCGCAGGCTCAGCAACCGCAGACTCGGCGACAGTAAGCTCAGCGACCAGAGAAGTCCACGCAAACGTCCGGCTCTATTTTTGGGAGACAGATGTGACCTTCCCTGTTGTGGCATCCTTGAAACAGTTCTCCGCAAACATTACTTTCATCGATTCGATCTGTTTCCGACAGGATTTGGATATGCTTACCGTGTTCCGGATAGTTTCCAGAAAATCACTCTTATTGATTTCTGATTTCTTACTTAAGTAGCATCTTTCCACAGTGTCATTAACGACAGCCTCAATGTCCGCTCCATTAAAGCCATCATTTCGGTAAGCTGTCAAAAGAGACATCAAGATTTATTCAAATGTATCGTTCATTGCTTCAAGATTATTGGTCAGCAAATATATATCCCTATAATTTTTGGCCCGTATCTGGTAACACCAAATAAAGGTGGAGCTCCACACATTGACTCTCAACCAGTTGCCAAACGCCGCCATTCCATTTTGACTGTCAGCGTTTTGTAACACATTAATGACAAACGGCTTAGCGATCACGGCATTTATGACGGGCCTAAATGACGGTGCACTCGTCTAGTTTGGAGATAAAAATGTCGCTGCAGGTGTCCTATTTGAGATCCGCAGCGACATTAATGGGGGTGTACCCATCAGACGTTTGGTCAGCAAACCTGCGTCTATTAGTTGTTATCCGGGTCTATGGAATCAAAGTCCTGAATGTCGAACCATTCTTTCATCTTATTCTGTACCTTAAACTTGACTCCTGGAGTAAGGTGTCCTTGAACATAAGCGTATGCGGCCAAAAGAGCGGCAAGATCGTCTGTGTATCCAACGACAGGGATGCCATCCGGAATAAGGTCGATCGGCAGGATGAAATAGCCGAGCGCACCGATTATGATTGCTTTCTCTTTAGGGCTGACATTCGGATCCATCAATTCATAGTAAAGGATAAGCGCCACATAAATGACCTTTGCTCCGGCTTTTATAGCCACCTTCTTCACCTTGTTCCAGAATCCGCTTTCAGAGTAGTTACCTTGGTACTGCTCGATGTTGCTTGGTCTCTTAGTGTTCATAATCTATGATGTTTGATATTTCCAACAAATCTATATATATATAAAGTTCTTGGTCCAAATCTGGTCCATTTTAAATCCTTGTGTAATTTGAATCAAACTTGACTTAAGGATAACGCCATATAAGGGTGGAGCCTCACACATTGGTTCTCAATCAGTTGCAAAACGCCGCCATGCCATTTTGACTGGCGGCATTTTGTAACACATTAATGACAAACGGTTTAGCAAACACAGCATTTATGTCCGGCCTAAAAGGATGGTGCACTCGTCTGGCTTGGAGATCAAATGTCGCCGCCGTGAGCGAAACAGCGGTATCAGCGAACGAGGGCAGGATAGTGTACGGAGACTTTGGCGCGCAAAGGATATGATAAGGTAAGGTTCCATTCTGAAATTTTGGTAACGTGCAAAATTTCAGAATGGGACCTTACTTGCCGCTCCTAACTGGAAATGTCAACAATAAGAAAATATCCACCTAAATGGCTTTCTGCCGGAGAAAACGTGCGATTTCATCGGCTTGTCCGGAGAACAGCCCAATGGCCGGATATGTGATTGAGGATCTAAACTTATCTGAAGGATTTACGTTTTGCCGGACAAACCAGATTGCAAGGGAAATGAAAAAAAGGTTTTCAAATCAGGAGTTCGGGTGAATCCAGTTAGAACTTGAAGGTCACGCCGATGCCACCGACTATGCTGGTGCGGTAGAAGTCATCCTGGCCGGGGATCTGGAGATTCTTGATGTCGAGTTTCTCGGTGAGGCCGGGAACCGCAGGGGCCAACTGGCCGAGAACCGGGGAGAGCTTCGCGGCGATCAGCGCGCCGTTTCCGCCATAGTCGGCCTGCTCCTTGGTGAAGTGCATAAAGAAAGTCTTGTATATTCCTAAATCAATGGCGATTTTCGGAGTGGCGTTGATTCTGGCGCCAAGGCCGCCGGAGATCGAGCTGGTGGTGTAGCTCAGGTCGGAGATGTACTTGGCATCATTGCCGAAACCGAAGGTGCTGCTGTTGGCCCCAATGCTGAGGGTCACCACCTTACTCAAATCGTACTCAAGACCGCCGAGAATCTCGAAAGAATTGTGCTTCAAGTAATTCTGATTATCGTTCAGATCGGTTTCGCTGTTGTACTGCTTCGACTGCTTGTCGAAATAGTAGTTGGCCCCGAGGGCGACGCGGAAGTTCGGCCTCACTGAATATTCGGCTCCGATGTTGATGTTGCCGGGGATGTCAGCGGCGATCTTCTTGCCGTCATCGAACTGGGATATTCCCGTGGTGTTCGCCTTCGTGTCATTGTTCAGGCGTACTCTCGTGTTGAACTCATAGCGCGCAGAGAAATTGAACTTGCCGGTCTTGTAGTCCACGGAAAGGACCGGAGTCCAGGCGATGTCTTTCTGATGCGCGTCAAGTTCCTTGTCACTGACGAGGCCGCCGACCATCCCGACAGCGGTCTCTGTAGGAATCAGGCCTCCGGAAATTGCGGAGACTGCCGCACCAAGCACGTTGGCGGCAGGAAGCATCTGGCCACCATACTGCAACTGGATATTCCTCAAGCTCCCGACATAATAGTTGGAGATGTAGTTCAGGCGAGCCCCGACAGAAACGCTCCAATGAGAGCCTATCTTGTAGCCGATGTTCAACTGGCCGGCGAAGTTGTACTGCTCTCCGGTGAGGTTGATGTCGGCATCGTAGCCGGTAACCATTTGGGTTCCAGCCAGATTGTTGATCAAAGCCGGAATCATCGCGACAGGAGCCTCGAAAGAGCCAAGGCCCTGGTCGTACTTCGCCTTGCCGCCTCCGGATACAACGCCGAAATGGAAGGAAGCGAACAGGTTGTCGTGCTTATAGGCCAGACTCAAATGCGGAAGAACCGGCACAAAAGTCTTGCCCGTGTACTTCTTGTAGCCTCGGCCCTCATTGTCCACACCGTACTTCAGCGGCTCGTAGGTGGAAGTGGTGTACCTTCTCTGCAAGGCGGACTGGACATCGAACGCAAGATGCCATCCGTTGTCCATAAACCCTATTCCGGCAGGATTGAAATACGCTCCCTGAACTCCTATGACGGCATTCTGGGCGGGATTCCTCAGGAAGGCCACATTCTGATTCGTGTTCGTGACATAACCACCGGCATTGGCGGTGAAAGCAGCGGCGCAAATAGTAGCCGCAAATACAATCATTCTTTTCATTTAGTCGAATTTTATTGTAATTATCGGAACAAATGTAGAGTTTATCCCCATATTCACAAATAAATTCGACCTAATAACAATTATTAAAATGATTTATCGACTTATTCGCCATCAAGCAGCACCCCTAACTGACGGCGGCATATTCAGAATATTTCGCTACCGCCGGAGGATTTTATTGGTCATCGGGCTCCAAAGAAGTATCGTCATCAATGTCGAACCACTCGCCCAACTTCTTACGCGCCCGAAGTTTGACCTCAGGTGTCAAATGCCCTTTGACATAACTGTAGGCGGCCACAAGAGCGGCAAGGTCATCCGTAAAGCCCAAGACCGGAATCGCGTCCGGTATAAGATCTAAAGGCAGTATGAAATAGCTCAGAGCCCCGATGATAATCGCTTTCTCCTTCGGGCTCACATTCGGATCAGCCAATTCGTAGTAAAGGATCAAAGCCACATAGATGACCTTTGCACCCGCCTTCTTGGCAACACTCTTTACCTTGTTCCAGAATCCGCCTTCGGAGTAGTTCCCTTGATAGCGTTCAATATTGTCTGGTTTATTCATTTTCATTATCTTTGGAGACGTAAAGTTATAAAAATTCCAATGAATATGCTAAAGCGGAGAATCGAAGCGTCGGCGGACGGACTTCAGATCGCGATGCTGATCAGCGAGCCGGTGGGCGAACCCAAAGGCATAGTGCAGATCGTTCACGGGATGTGCGAGCACAAGGAGAGGTATATTCCTTTTATGGAATATCTTTCAGGGCACGGCTACATCTGCGCGATCCACGACCACCGAGGACACGGAGAGACAGTTCTCAACGATGAGGATCTCGGGTATATGTACAAAGGTGGCTGGAAAGCGCTTGTGGAAGATATCCGACTGGTCCAGAACGAGATAAAGGCAAGTTACCCAGCCTTGCCGTACACGCTTTTCGGACATAGTATGGGATCAATGGCGGTACGCTCGTTCACAAAGCGTTACGATGACAGCATCGACACACTTTTCGTCTGCGGATGTCCGAGTTACAATCCGGCAGGCGGGGCCGGACGACTTCTCGCAAGTCTGATCGGACTGTTCAAAGGAGAGCGCTACCGCTCACCTCTGCTGCAGAAACTATCGTTCGGTTCGTTCAACGAGCCATTCAAAGAGGAAGGATACCCGTCAGCGTGGGTCTGCTCGAACAAAGACACCCTGGAGGCCTATCACAACGACCCTTACTGCACCTTCACGTTCACGGTGAATGGATTCAAGAACCTTCTGGATTTGATGAAGGATTGCTACAGCCCCAAGGGTTGGAAGATGTCGAATCCAAAACTGCCAGTGCATTTCATCTCTGGGGCCGAGGATCCGTGCAGAATCTCCGACAAGGCAATCAGCAAGGCCGCAGACCTGATGAAGCGCGTCGGATACACCAACACAGACCTGCACCTCTATCCAGGAATGCGCCACGAGATCCTTAACGAGACGTCACGCCTACAGGTCTGGGACGATATACTCGCCAGGCTCGCATAACGCATCCATTTTAAGGGACTGACCTCTGAGTTTCTCTTCCCAAAGAATGATACAGAAAACAACAGACAAAATATTCAATGAATATGTCAACAAGGAAAATTCTTCTCGTTGTGGATGTCCAAAGGGACTTCATCGACGG
This sequence comes from Bacteroidaceae bacterium, assembly GCA_963660255.1. Classification (GTDB taxonomy): domain Bacteria; phylum Bacteroidota; class Bacteroidia; order Bacteroidales; family UBA932; genus Cryptobacteroides. Next base: position 5,217 of record CAVKYA010000137.1, read on the forward strand.
GACTCTCGCCGTACCAGATGCTGAAAGGATCATCCCGGTCATCAACGGGATCAAAAAGGACTTTGACCTCGTCTATTTCACATTGGACTGGCATCCGAAGGATCATTGCTCGTTCAAGGAGAACGGCGGGATCTGGCCGGAACACTGCGTGCATTACACATTGGGATCCAGTCTCGCCCCAAGCCTGCTCGACGGCCTTAAGGAAGACCACACTCGCTTCATTCTGAAGGGACGGGACAAAGACAGGGAAGAATATGGAGCGTTCGCGGACATCGCCACCGCGCAGGGCCTGTTCCAGCCAGAAGACGAGGTTACGGTCTGCGGCATCGCGGCCGAATACTGCGTGCTGGAGACGCTAAAGAATGTCTTCCATCTAAGCCAGGAAATCGGGTTCAGTGTCAATGTCTGCCTAAAAGGCACAGTCGGCTTTGACAGCACGCCGCTCACGGACTGGATGGGTGCGAACGGGGTTGAAGAATATTAAGCGATGAAGTTACAAAAGAATATGTGGTTGTTATTCGCTATCCTGTCGGCCGTGTTCGCGGCCGCGACGGCAATACTAGCTAAAATCGGAATCGATGGGGTGGACTCAAATCTGGCGACGGCAATCCGCACAATTGTGGTGCTTGTGATGGCCTGGGCGATGGTGTTTCTGACAAACAGCGCAGGAGGAATCTCCTCGATCAGCACCCGCAGCTGGATATTCCTAATCCTATCCGGCCTCGCCACCGGAGCGTCGTGGCTGTGCTATTTCTACGCCATCAAGATCGGTGATGTCTCCAAGGTTGTCCCTATCGACAAATGCAGCCTTGTGCTGACGATCATCTTCGCGGTCATATTCCTTGGCGAGGCTTTGACCTGGAAGACAGTGGTAGGTTCAATACTTCTTCTCGCCGGAGCGCTGGTGATGGTACTGTAATCCAACATATTCCAACAAAAGCCATCAATAAAGGAGAAGTCACAACCGCAGAATAAGGAAGATGGTTCTTTCAAATCAAGGATAGGCAAGGCCTTTATAGGCGAAAAGATTTTTCCCTTCTGAATTTTGGTAACGTGCAAAATTCAGAAGGGAAAAATCTTTCGCTGGCCATCTTGACCATTTTGTTTTCACTGTCGCTTCGACAAGCTCAGCGACCGACTTAAGTTCAGTGACCGGAGTGGTTGGTGAGCCTGCCGAACCCACAGCGGCCGGAAGAAAGAATTACTTCACGCGGAGTTTCCTGCCGAGGCGAAGGGTTGTGGTCTCCTTGATGCCGTTAAGGCGGCAAAGGGCTTTGACGGAAGTGTGGTACCTACGGGCAAGTGCTCCGAGGGTGTCACCCTGACGGATGGTGTGGTACTGGGCGGCGGCAGCGGCCTTTCTCTCGGCCTCGGCCTTCTTGGCGGCCTCCTCCTTGTCCTTGGCGTCACCCTCAAGGATGTCGATCTCCTCCTGCTCGCTCTCAGGAACGTACTTGCTGTTGGCGTTCAGGTATTTCTTCTT
>CAVKYA010000138.1:0-4342 GCA_963660255.1 Bacteroidaceae bacterium
GTACAGAAGAATCCAGTTTTATCTTAAGTCTTAAACGACTGCTTATATTATAGGTATTGGATTTGTCTACAATAGCACTTAGCTCTGAAGTCTTGAATCCAAGAAGCAATAAACAGCAATAGCCAATTTCTGATGCCGTCAACCCAAAGCCTTCCAACCGCAAGACAAAATTTGGATGATAAATGGCATAAAGCATTCCTATGCTCTCGGTCACAGAACTCTTATCTTTGACCAATGTGTCAAGTCTATCCGCAACTTTAGAAAGGGAGTCTGGAATATCCTTAGATAGAAATGACCCTAAAGCCTTGATCCGGCAATTAAGAATTTCCGTTACTTCATCAACTGTATCACAGCAATTCTTATATACACTATATTCTTCTTTAATCTTTTGTAAACTTATATACTCATTGCTCAGATCATCATATTTTGACTTCAATGTTGTTATTTCCTTCCTGCGTTTATGAATAACAAAGACAGTCCACACAAAACATAAAGCAATGACGATTATTGCAAGGATTAGAATCGTTTTTTGTTTTTGAGCATTTATTTTTTCATCATATTTTTCACATATTGACTTTATCTCATACCTGATTTTAGCCATATCCAAAGAATCACTAATGGTCGAGTATTCGAGTAAGTTCATATAAGCAGAATAATAATCTTGCTTCTTCGCATATGTTTTTGACAATAATAGATAATATGATTCATCAGAAGACACATCGTGAAAATTTTTATGATTCACCAAAGCGTTAATAGCCGAATCGTATTTTCCGAGCCTGAAATACACTTGAGCCAAAAGAGTTTCTGGAGAATTCAAAGAGTCATTCACACATTGCCGATAATGCTCCACCAACACATAGAGAGAGTCTCTACCTATGTCATTACGCAAACCATACAAAATTTTAAGCTCATTATATGAAATCTCATTGCGTATTGATAGAGAATCCTCTTTGCCAACAATACTCATACACTTATTGAAGTCATCATCTCTATCTTGAATTATAAGATTGTTTGCTCTGCAAAGTATCGCTGTGATATAATTATTTCGTTTGCCTGCACTTTTATATAATTCAGCAGCCTTTGACAACGCCTCATTGGCATAGTCCATATCGAATTGATAAGAGAATATCTGCGCTTTCAAGAAATACAATTTTGCACGGTTCTCATCATCGATTTTATTAGAATTGATGTGTTCTGCGCAAACCAAACTTTCCATAGCCTTGTCCATCAGGCCGGCGTTTTGGTAAATGCGGGCCTGATAGTAGTAAGACTTGAACTTGTACGGGGCGTTGAGGCGATGACGGTAATAGCTCACGGCGATGTTGATGAGCGAGTCTCCCGTCCTGTCGATGTAGTTCTTGTCAAGGGCGATTGACTTCAGGAGGGCATAACGAGCGTTCTGACTTCTGGAGTCGAAATGAAGTGAATCCATCGACTCCAGAATCGCAAGCGCGGAATCGGGACTTGCGGACATACAGGACTCGGCGCGGTCAAGACTTTCATCGACGGTCTGGTTTCGTCCGCAGAAGGTCAGAACGCAGATCAATATAGAAAAGGTTAGTGCATTTTTCATTGTTCAGTATAGTAAATAACGCCCAAATATAGCACAAAAATAGGCTCCCGCAAATCCCGCCGGACCGAAAGTGGAACGCTAAATGGCCGAAGTAGAAAAATTTTCTTAACCATATTAATTATCAGCCACTTATTCACGTCAAAAGTAGATTCCAGTAAGATAAAAATTAGATTATATAAAAACATCTGGCTTCAGAATGAACCGAATTCAAACTGAAACCAGACGTAATTATCGTCACTTCCTAAACAGGAAGGCTACTTCGCTTTCTTAAGGATTATCTCATCGGTGACTCCATTGTTGGCGACAACCTTGAATGTGTCCTCATCGGTCTTCAGGCGGACAGCCGGGAAGGTCCAGACCACGCCGCTTGACTCCTCCGATGATGTCAGACGGGTGACCATACGGCCGTTCTGGTAAAGGGTCAGGTACTTGGCGTTGCTGTACACCTTGATGCGGAGATCCTGTCCGGCCGGGAAATATTTGAGGCGGCGTGACGTGATGTAAACGGTTGTCTCGTCCTTGTTCCAGAGAGATTTGTAAAGATAGAAGACATCTTTCTTCGTCTGGCGGTCACGGGTGACGAGGCCTTTGTCGTTCATATACTTACGGTCGTTGTTACGAACGAAATTCACACCATCCTCGGAATCCATAAAGCCTTCCTGACGGTTGGCCACCGGGAAGTCAAACAAAACCCAGATCGACGTGAAGTTCAGCCAAGGCATCGCTTTGATCTGGCGGACGTGTGACTCGTGGAAACGGTTGCCATATTCCTCATAGTGCTTTGTGTCGTCCTCCTTGTCACGGATCGCATCGGATTGGTTCCAGACGTGGCAGTAAGGGTTGACGCCGACACCATATTCAGCGACATTGATCGGAGAGTCAGGTCGCAGCCCGCGGACTTTTTTCAGAGCGGTCGAGAATCCGGTGAACTCGTTAGGGGTTCTGTACCATCCGTAGTAAAGGTTCTGGGAGCAGAAGTCGCCCTTGAGGCTCGGATAGCCGTCACGGGCAAGGTTCGAGCAATCCGTGAACCCGACGAAACGGTCAGGATCAAGTTTCTTGGTGTAATTGTAAAGCCTTTCGGTCTCTCTCGCCACAACATCGGCATCGAAAGCTCCCTGGAGATTATTGTTGTTGCCCCAGGTGTCCAGTTCGTTCCACATTCCCCAGAAAGCGATGGACGGGTGATTGTAGAGGTTGTTCACCATCTCTTTCATCTGATGGTGGATATTGTTGAAATAGTTTTGTCTGGCATCGGTTCCGCAAACATTCACCCAAGGGACCTCGGTCTGCACGATTATTCCGAGAGAGTCACAGAGCTGGAACGCGAAATCATTGTGTGGATAATGGGCAAGTCTCAGGAAATTGGCTCCCAATTCCTTGACGATACGGTAATCCCGGCGGTAATCGGCCTGGGTCAAAGCGGAGGCCTTGCCGTCAGTGTCCTGATGCATAGCTACACCGCGCAGAGGATAAGGGCGGCCGTTGAGGATGAAACCTCTTTCCGGATCCATCTCTATGGAGCGGTAGCCGATCTTGGTCTCGGCGATGTCCATCATTCTCTTTCCCTTGAAAAGCTCAACCCTGAGGGTGTAGAGGTAAGGATCCTTCATTCCATCCCAAAGGTGAAGGCCGGATAGGATGAACTCGTGGTCGAAGTCATATTCAGAGAAAGCCCTTACAGGCACTTCACGGTCTGCCTGGTAGCCGAGCGCTCCGTTAGCCTCAAGCAGCTGGACACGCACGAGGATGCTCGCGTCCTTGTTGCTGGTGTTGACGAGTTTCGCCCGGACATTCGTGACCACTTTCTTTCTGGAGACTTCCGGGGTCTCGCAGCGGAGTCTGTACTGGCCGAAATCCTCCGGTGAGAAATAGACATCGTCCATCACAAGCAGCCACACAGGATTATGCAGACCACCGTTCTTGTTGAAATCAGAGGTCACAGGAGCCATCTCGACATCCTCCGTGTTGTCACAGACAACTTCAAGCCTGTTGACACCTTTCCTCACAGCCTCGGTGATGTTGACCGTGAACGGAGTGTATCCTCCTTTATGAGCGGCCACCTGCTCGCCGTTTACCATCACGACGGCAGCCTGTGCCGCCCCCTCGAACAGAATATAGTAGTTCTTCTTCAAGTCATTGATTCTCAAATCGCAGCGATATGTCGCCTTACCACGGTAGTAGTACGGAGAATGCCCGTCCTCAGCGTTGTAGGAGTGCGGCACGGCCACTGTCTCCCAAGAGGAGCCGTCCTTGCTGAACTCCCACTCTTTCAATTGTTCCTGACGGAAACCACGGATTTGAGCCTCCATCGGGAGGACTGAAAGCAGAATCGCCGCGACCACGGCGAAAAGAAAATGTCTTTTCATCAAGATGAATGATTTACGCATAATTAGACAAAGTTAGCAATAATCATCGGAATTTCTTAACTTCGCACCCACAAACATCAATCATTTCATCCTATGGAGAGAAATTGCTTAAGAAACTATGACAAGACGAGGAAGGTTCACGACTGGTTCAGATACTTCGCCCCTGTGTTCATCACGTTCTCCGTCGCACTTGGCTTCATCACAAGGATAATCCTGCTTTTCGTACCACCGACCGTGATCGGATTCACCGCTGTCGAGTGGGTGAAGATATTCTTACTGGGTTTAATCAACGACATTGCCTTCTCGCTGCTGGCCCTCGCCCCGGCAATGCTGATCCACGCCACGCTGAACGACACCAAATACAAAAAGCCGCTCAGCGCCATCATCGGAGCCGCGCTGC
>CAVKYA010000138.1:5056-6667 GCA_963660255.1 Bacteroidaceae bacterium
CGGTCACTGAGCCTGTCGAAGTGACCACTGCAAACAATAACGGAGTACAAATAATCCGTGATTCCGTCCCAGCCATCAAGAAGAACATCGTGGTGATAGCCGTAGAAAGCCTAAGCGCAGACTTCCTCAGCGCCTACGGCAACAAGAACGGCCTAACCCCGAATCTGGACACCCTGATCGAGAAGAGCCTCGTCTTCGACAACCTCTACGCTGCCGGCAATCGTTCCGTCCGCGGCCTTGAAGCCCTGACCCTCTGCCTCCCGCCGAGCGCCGGTGAAAGCATCATCAAACGCCCTAACAACGCAGGCCTGTTCTCGACCGGCACCGTGCTGAGAGCCAACGGCTACACGACCACCTTCATCTACGGCGGTGACAGCTATTTCGATAATATGCAGACCTACTTCTCCGGCAACGGCTTCGAGATCATCGACAAGTCCTGTTACCCGAAGGAGGACATAACGTTCTCCAACATCTGGGGCACCTGCGACGAGGATTCGTACAGGGTGGCCTTGAAAGAGTTCGACAGGAAGGCCGAGAGCAATATGCCGTTCCACGCCATCATATTCACAATCAGCAACCATCGTCCGTACACATTCCCGGAAGGGAAGATAACATACGATGGAGAGATGAAGTCGCGCTCCGCCGCCGTGAAGTACACCGACTTCGCCATCGGCCAGTTCCTCGCCGAGGCTTCGCATAGGCCGTGGTTCGACAACACCGTCTTCGTCATCGTGGCCGACCACTGCGCCTCCAGCGCCGGCAAGACCAGCATCCCGGTGGACAAGTACCACATCCCCGCGATCGTATATTCCCCGGGCTTCATCCGCCCCCAGAGAGTGGAGAAACTTTGCTCGCAGATCGATCTGATGCCGACCGTCTTCTCCCTCCTGCATTTCTCCTACGACTCGAAGTTCTACGGCCAGAACATCCTTGATCCTGAATATAACCAAAGAGCCTTTATGGCCACCTATCAGGACCTTGGCTACTACAGCGACGATGTCCTCACCGTCCTTTCACCTGTCCGTAGAGTCCAGCAGTTCGACGTGGCCGTGGCCGAGCCGTGGCGCCACACCGAGACCGCGAGGAAAACCTCAGACGAGGCATTGGTGAAGGAGGCCCAGGCCTTCTACCAGACAGTCAACCTTCAGCCTGTGGCCAAGGAATAGCCATCTCGGCAGTCCATAGTGGTTGGTGCGTAAGAAGTATCGTTTCACGCACCAACTTGGTGCTTATGCCCCGCTCGTGCGCCCAACGACCTTTTCCACTCACCACCCGTTCCGAAAAGGTAAAGATTACGAAATCAAAGGAGACCTCGAACTCTATTTTCAGAACACGCTGAGTACCACACCTCGAACGGCCGTGTGGACATCGTCCTCGACACCGACAGGTACATCTACGTCATCGAGTTGAAGCGAGACTCGTCTCCGGAGACCGCTCTGAGGCAGATCGATGAGAAAGGTTACGCCAGACCGTTCCAAGCAAGTGGAAAGGAGATCATTGAGCTCGGCGTCAACTTCTCGTCACAGACCCGCACCATTGACGGCTGGCAAGTGAAAGAATCCCCGAGTGCGCACCACCAGTAACCAGAAAAACTGTCCACAAACCATCGAC
>CAVKYA010000139.1:0-6630 GCA_963660255.1 Bacteroidaceae bacterium
CGTCAAGCTTTGTCATATCGACCATTCCACCGGATCCCTCTTCCGTGTCGTCATCGACAGGAGGCAGGTAGAACGGGGTGTTGAAGCACTTGTTATGACCGTCCTGTGAACCGATATATTCAGTCAGCCTGTTGATCTCCTCACTGTCGATATAGGCACACTGGACGCGTTCCGTCTCCACTCCCGCATAGTATAGCATGTCGCCCTTGCCGATAAGTTTTTCGGCGCCAGGAGAGTCAAGGATAGTCGAAGAGTCCGTCCTGGACACGACCCTGAAAGCTATTCGGGTCGGGAAGTTCGTCTTGATGAGTCCCGTGATGACATCCACCGAAGGTCTCTGGGTGGCCAACACCACATGCAGACCGGCGGCACGTCCCTTCTGGGCAAGCCTGATGATGGATGTGGTGATGCTGCGGGCCACGGCCTTGGCGTCACCGCTGCCCCCGACTGACATTGTCAGGTCGGCATATTCATCAATTATGGTGACGATGTACGGCAGGAAACGATGTCCTTCGTCCGGTCGGAGCTTCCGGTTGCGGTACTTCTCGTTGTAGGTCTTTATGTTAGGCACGGAGGCGCGGCTGAGGAGCTCGTAACGCTGATCCATCTCAATGCACAGAGAGCGGAGTATCTTGTCCGCCTTGTCGGCCTTCTTCACGATGGCGTTCTCCTTCTCCTCCTGCCCGTCATTATAAGGGAGAACCGCAAGATAGTGCTTCAGGAGGTGTGCATAGGCCGAGAACTCGACCATCTTAGGGTCAATGAACACCAGTTTAAGTTCAGACGGGTGCTTCGCGTACAGCAGTGATGTAACTATCGCGTTGAGTCCCACGGACTTTCCCTGCTTGGTCGCTCCCGCAACCAGAAGATGTGGAGCATCAGCCAGATCAAAGACCTTGACTTTCTGCTGGATGGTATAGCCTATCGCTATCGGGAGCTCGGCCTTGCTTGAGCGGAACGCCTCATCGTTGAGCACAGCGCGCATCGGGACGATAGAAGGACGGTCGTTGGCCACTTCTATACCGACTGAATCGGTAAGGGTCACGACACGGACACCCCTCGCATGGAGATGCATGCCGATATCCTCCTGAAGCTTCTTGATCTCGGAAATCTTGACGCCCGGCGCGGGATAGACTTTGTAAAGGGTCACAGTCGGGCCTACGATGGCCTTGACATCGTTGATCTGAATGCGGTAGTTCTCCAGGGCGTTACGGATTCGGGCGTTGTTCCTTGCCAACTCCTCGTCTGAAACCTCGTTGCGGCTTGATGAATATGAATCCAACAGTTCAAGCGAGGGGAACTGGTAATCAGGAAGTTCGTCGCGGACATTGATTCTCGGAAGATCTTTTTTGATGTCCGTGGACAGTTCTTCACCTTTGACCACCTCCATGGATTTTTCGGCTGGTTCGGTGGCTTCGACGGTTGGTGAGCTCTGTCGAATCACAGAAGCGGTGGCTTCGACAGGCTCAGCCACCGGACGTGGTCCCTGAGCTTGTCGAAGAGCCGGTCCTTGTGCCTCTTTCTTTTCCGGTCCCTGAGCCTGCCGAAGGGCCGGCTCTTCCGGATCACAATCCTCCGCCACCGTTTCCTTTTTCTTTCCCAAAGACATAAGCCAGTCCGAAAATTTTCTGGAAGCCAGAACCAACCAGACAATCACCAGAAAAGCCAACATGAAGCCAGTGAGAATATTCCCGAAAACAACCGAAGCCCATTTCACGACCGACTCACCGCACTCGCCTCCGAGTCCTCCCCCGAAAACGTTTCCAAGTCCTGACAGATCAGAGACAAACGCAAGGATGAATGACGAAAGCATCGCCCCGGAAACCGTCAAGAGTGTCGTCTTGAGCATCGAATAATGCCATTTGTGCAACAGTAGGCGTACCGACACGGCGACAAGGATGACCACAAAAGCCAGACTTCCAAGACCGAACCACCTCCGCACAAGCAGGTCGGCCCACCTGTACCCCATCTTTCCGGCGGCATTGCTCACCTCGACCGAAGTATCCCCCACGGCGGAATACAACGAACTCTGGTCTGACTTCCATGTGAAGAAATAGGAAATGGTCGCCAACAATGTGAACACCGCCAGCAGCGCGACAAGGAAACCGGCGATCTTCGTCAGCTTCGCCTTGTCATCATCGTCCATATTCCTCCAGAATTTGAACATTATTTTCTGTTCTTACGATTGCCTTTCTTGTTGTTCCTGCGGTTCTGTCCCATGCCAAGATTCAGTCCCGGGCGTGAGAAGTTGGAATCGAATGAAATCTTCGAAAGTTCCAGATCGGCAGGAACCTGAATCCTGTAGCCGGAAAGCTTCTCAATGTCAGCGAATATGGTCTCGTCGGCCACACTGTCCTTGTTCCAGATCAGATACTGCTGCCTCATGTAGATGGCCAACGAACGCAGCATGGAGCGCTTGACATCCCCCTCTGGTTCCCCGGCGATCAAATCAATGATACTCTCTATGTTACGTCCATAATGTCTGGCACGTACAGGGGCCTTGTCAATCGGAATGTTCATCGGCGGCACGTCCATCGCCTCCGGATGCGGAGCCGGGTACGGAGAGTCGATGTCCAGATCGTAGCCGGCGATCATGTAAAGATGATCCCAGAGTTTCTGCTCGTAGTTCTCCTGCGTGTGTACCTGAGGATTCAGGGTCTCCATCACCCTTACCACAGCGCGCGCCTGCTCGCTTCTTTTCTCCCTGTCAGGGATCGCCTTGACCTGCTCGACCATATTCAGGACGATGCGGCCATATTCAGGCATCTGAAGTTTCTCCCTCTCCGTGTTGTAGTAGAGTTTTATAGAGTCGTCATAAGCTTCCATAATAATCTTTATTTTGAGTCAAAAGGCAAATATACGAAAATTATTCCACCTCATCGGTAAGTACGTACCATATTATAGGGGTAATCTCTGAATATCCCATCCGGCGGTAGATGTCGGCGTAACGGGCGACCTGACGGTGATACGAGCGCCTCTTCTCTCCGAACTTGTAGTCTATGACAGTCACTTTTCCATTCTTTATCAAGACTCTGTCAGGACGATAATTTTCTCCGTCGGTGTCAATCAGCCCGGTCTCGTTCAAGATCTCCGCGCCATCGGCCGGGAACCAATCCAGATGCGCGGCGGTTCTTTGGGCAAGAATATTCAGATACTCCTCTTCCTGCCCGGCGTCGATTTCGCCTGCCTCGAAGGCATGTCGCACCGCATCAGGCAGATCGGCCAAGGTGACAACCTCGGAAAGGATGCCGTGGAGCACCGTGCCGTTGAGTCTGGCTTCGCTTCTGGCCTCGTCGCGGAAAAAGTCGATGGAGTCGGCGCTGAACTTCAAGCGGCCTCGCTCACGGACATCGGAGTCCTCATCTTCCAATGACGGATTGAGGGGATAGGACGGGTAACCGGGCATCAGTTCGGAGATGGTGTCGGCCTCCCGTTTCAGGGTGGCGTAGTTGTAGATGTCGCCTTTTGAGAAGACGATTTTGTCTTCCGCTTCTTCCTTGGCATAGCCCAACGCCTCTCCATAGCCGTACAGATAGGCATAGAGGATTTGTGAGAAGTCCGTGAAGTCGCACGGGGGAACCACTTCGGTCACTTCGACAGGCTCAGTGACCGAGAAACCGCTGGTCGCTGAGCCTGTCGAAGCGACTGATGCAACCGAACCTGCGGCCGGAACAATGGCGTCAGCGATCTTCTCCGGCGGATTGGACGCGATGACAGTCAACCCCTTGACCGGCCTCGTCAAAGCCACATAGAACGTGTTGATGTTGTCCACGAGCTGGAATTGCATCTCTTTCTTACTTCCCTCACGGAACAATGAATCCTCATTGGCCGGCTTCCTCAACGACACGTTATAGACCCCGTCCGCGATTCCCTCAAGCTCGGTTCCCTCCACCGTAGGCCGTGTCCAGTGCTTCTCGCTGCGGAAAAGTCCGATCTCCTCGGCGAACGGGAAGATCACGTGCTGGAACTCAAGACCTTTTGACTTATGAATCGTCATAACTCTTACCGACTCCGGATCCGAAGGCGAACTGATCTTAGGATCGGCCTCCTGCCAAGCCTTCAAGAATCCATCAATGGCATTCCCGTTTATTGCCACATAATCCTGCACGAAATCCATCAACGCCTGAACGTATTGCGTCTCAGACTCAAACAGTTCCGGATCCCTGTCCTTGAGGATGCGCAGAAGCTGCTCACATAGATCGGACAGGGACAGACACGACAACTCGGCGACATTGATGTCCAATTCTCCGGCAAGGAAAGAGCCGATGGTGTCGTCCTCATTCCCGACCGAAGACAGGAGCGAAACAACCTGACGTGCCACTGCGGAGGATTTCAGATGCAGCGAATCATCGGAAATCACACGGATTCCATTGTCCATCAAGAACATCGCGACATCGGAACCGTGCCTGTTGCTTCTGACCAGCACCGTGATCTCACCGTACCTCGCCCCAGCCTCACGCACTGTGTCAACAGCGTCCAGAATCGCATTCATCTCATCTTCCTTGTCGCAGAAAACGACCTCGACGCTTCCGTCGGAACTGTCTTTCGACTTCACAAGCTGCCCGGCGTCCGAATAGATGTCGTGAACCTTGAAGCCCGATTCCTCACCCGACATCCCATCGAGAACCGAGGAAGCATATTCAAAGAAACCGTTGTTGAACTCAACTATATTCCTGAGGCTTCGGTAGTTGCTGTCAAGGGTTTCCACTCCGCATTGGGAGAACTCGCCTTGCACCTCGCGCGCCATCATCCGCCAATCGGAGCCTCGCCAACGGTAGATGCTCTGCTTCACGTCGCCCACGAGGAGGTTCTCCTTTCCCTGCGCGACGCTGTTCTCGATCAACGGACGGAAATTGTCCCACTGGATCCGCGAAGTGTCCTGGAACTCGTCCAGCAGAAAATGCTCGAAACGCACTCCCAATTTCTCGTAGATGAACGGAGCGTCCGTGCCGTCGATTATATTCCTCAGAATCACATTGGAATCGTCCAGGCTCAGCACGTTCTTCTCCTTCATCAGGGCCCGGAACTCTCTGTCCAAATCGCCTGCGATTCCCAATTCATTAAGAATCAGCGAGATTTTAGAAGCTGTGGAATATACTTTATACTTTTCCGTGAATATCCCGCAGTACCTCTGAAGCAGCGGCATCAACCGTCCCTCCACCGGCGCAAACCTCTTCAAATCAGCCTTTCTGAACCACTTGCTGAAATCCTCGCTGTTTCTGAATATGGTCGCAGACGGGTACGCCAGCTCGTCCTTAGGATCCGACGCGGCGCACACATAAACCGAATTGAAGCACTTCCGTGAAAAATCCTCGTTTGACAAGCCCTCTTCCCCAGCCGCACTTACAAACGCCTTGGCTGCATCCTTCACCTCCTTGACAAACGAAGTCATCACTCCCGAGAGCGCCTTCTTCATCCTCGCCAGATTCTCTTTTGAATATTCCTTCTCCTCGTCAATGCCATATTCCTCGACAGCGGCCCTGTGCTCGTCCGACTTAAGGGTCATCGCGACAGTTTTGAGGTTATTCTCCAAATTGTAGCGCTTGCCTTTCTCCAGATCGTCCATCACGCTCTGTGTCAGCCATTCGAGAAGATCCTTGTTGTCGTCCGAAAGGGAGTCCAACACCCGATCAACGCTCTCGGAGACCAGCGACTCGCGATCCAATTCCACCTGATAGGTGGCAAACTGTCCGATCTCTCTGGAGAATGCCTTGAGGGTCTGCTGGAAGAACCGGTCGATCGTGCTGACGGCGAACGCGCCGTAGTCGTGCAGGATGTCGCACAGTACGGTCTCGGCTCTGCGGCGGAGCCCGTCCTCGGACTCGAACGACGGAACAAGTTCCTCATAATAAGGCGAATCCTTAGGCGAGGTCGCAAGCAGATGCAACTCCTTCAAGATTCGGCTTTTCATCTCGTCGGTCGCCTTGTTAGTAAATGTCACAGCAAGAATATGCCTGTACGAATATCTCTCCTCATCCGTCAGCAGGAGTCTTATGTATGTTTTGGCCAGATTGAAGGTCTTACCCGATCCGGCCGACGCTTTCATTATCCTAATCATCTTCTTTTCATCCTCTTATCATTACCACCCTCATCTTGATTACCTTCCGCAAATCATTCTAAAGTCACAGTATGAACAGGTTTTCTCCTCGTCCGTGCGCCTGAACGGAACATCAACTGAGGCGATTTCTGAGAGGAGGCCGTGGAGTTTTTCCTCCGTGAGCTTCATAAACATCTCACTGACCGGAACTTCCTTGACTGGTTCCGTAAACAGGTTCGCCGGTGGATAGATCACATTCACCATCCTCTGTCCCTTGTAGTCGTCGGACTCACGGCAGAACACATCGTAGAGATAAAGCTGGAAAGCGATCTTCGGCCGTCCCTCGTTGCTCGGTCCGAACAGGGCTTCGACGATTCCCTCGGCATTCTCATCGGTGATATTGATATCCTTGTCCTCAACCTTGCCGGTCTTGTAGTCCACAATCCTTATCTCGTCTGGTCGCAGACTGTCCATCCTGTCCACATAACCGATAAAGTGGAACCCGTCTATGTCGTGGAGAAACTGTCTCTCAAGCCCCAGAATCTCAAATCCGTCACAGCCGGACAATTTGAGAAGTTCCTGATCTCTTTTCA
>CAVKYA010000140.1:0-6605 GCA_963660255.1 Bacteroidaceae bacterium
GGACAAAACATCAAGAGGAAGCACCGACGGGGTGCCTCCTCCTATGTAAAGGGTGCCAGTCGCATCCTGAGCGGACATATTCATTGAAAGTTCCTCCTGACGGGCGCGGATCTCAGCAATGACGGCATCGGCATATTCATTGAACGCCTTGTCGCTCCGGCATATTTCCGAATAAAAGTCGCAGTAGGTGCAGAAACTGCCGCAGAAAGGAACGTGAAGGTAGATCACGGATTATCGGAGCAACAGTTCGGTCTTGCCGAGGAAAGCCTGAGAAGTGTAGGCCTCGACCGTGTATATTCCTGACTGATAGGAAGGAATATCGTTGAGGTAGATGCTCAGGTCAACCTCCTTGCCCTCGTAGTCCACCTCGCGGGAGGCGGAGGCGACCATTGTCTGTCCGTTGAACGAGAACGAGGTCTGAGTGCTGTTGGTCAGAAGGATTCCGTCAGGATCCTTGACACGGAGATAGACTCTTACCGGTCCCTTCGGAGCCAGATCGTTCTCGACAAGACTCAGGGAGGCAAGAAGCCTTACTACCCTGCTGCTGCGGTCCGTAACCTTGTCGGAAGCATTGTAGGCGGCGACGCTCAGGCCTCTTGACTTGATCACTGAACCGGCTGCCACCTGACCGGTAAGGTTCTCGACCTTGCCCTTGAGGTCGGCGTTCTCGGCGCGGCTCTCGGCGGCCTCGCGACGGGCGGCGGCGGCATCAGCTGTCAGCTTATGATTCAATGTGTTAAGGGAATCAATCTGCACAATATAATTCCTCATTATGCTCCTCAAGGTCCCGAGTTCCTTCTCGTACTGGCGCATCTTGCGGCGGTTAGTGGCTTCGGTCTGCTGTATTCTCTCTATCAACTGGTTGACCTCCTCCTTGGAGGAATCCAGCTGGCTGTTGATCGATGCATAGTCGGATGAAAGGTTGTCATAATCTCCCTTCAAGGCGATCATCTGCTGGGTAAGATCGTCCTTCTCTGCATTAAGGTCCTTTACAAGGCTGGACTTCGAGAACCAAATGTAGGCAAGTCCCGCGGCGAGCAGCACCGCCACCGCCACAAGAGCCCACATTGTCTTCTTGAGGCTTTCATTCTTCTTTTCCTGCTCTTCGCGCTCACGGCGCTCCTGGATAGGATCTATTTCTGCCATAGTCTTTCGATTTAATGTTTAATGACACAAAAATAACAAAACTATTTCGTATTTTTGTCTGGATAGCAAAAATCGGACTATTATGAAATATTTTGTAAGAGCGGTCAAATACTTTTTCTATTTCACCATCCTGTTTGTGGTCATTATGGCGGCGCTGGTGTTCGTCGGAGTCGTGAAGGCTGATGTCAGCCTGATGTTCCGTGACGGGTACAAGTCACTGTGGCAGATCGCCTTGCTGTTTGCCTTCGTCTCGGCGTTCTACCCAAGATTCGGCTTCATCAAAAGATCTGCCATCCTAAAAGGTGAATATTCCGACCTCCGTGGCGGGATTATTGAATATATGGAGATGCGTGGTTACCGTCTCGAAAGCGAGGACGGCGAGAATATGACTTTCCGCCTCCGCTCCAAGTTCAGTGCCCTGTTCAAGATGTTCGAGGACAGGATCACGATGACCCGCGAGCTCGGCGGCTTCGAGGTGGAAGGCCTCACCAAGGAGGTGGTGCGGATTGTGGGCGGACTGGAGTACAAGTTCCGGGTGCCGGACGAAGAGTAGCGCCCACCACTAAGCGATGAATATGTTCGATCGGTGCTGTCGGTACCATTGAGACATAGATATAACCCTCTAATATTCAAAGATTATGGCAGAAGAACTCAAGACTGTCGCAAAGTTCGACAACGCGATGAGCGCCCACATCACGGCGGGCATGCTCAACGAGAACGGCATCCCTGCCGCGGTGTTCGGGGAGAACTCCTCCTACGTCTCACTGAACTATGTTGATCCTGTCGAGGTAAAAGTCAACGCGGCCGACTACAATGCCGCTATGGAACTCCTCAACTCCAACGACAAGGCAGAGTAATCCTCACAGAATCTTCTTGGCGGCAAAGGAAAGGGCGTCGTAGAAATCCTGACCATAGACAGAGATCAGAGGCTCCCGGAGAAACTCATAGACGTGGATGCCCTCCCGACGGCCTTTCTCGTAGGCATCCTTGCATATTCCCCAACGATGGAGGTTCAGGGCCTGGCCACCGCCGGTGAGTTTGGTGACACGGATCGGGTAGAGCCAGCAGGACTGAGGCTTGCGGAACTTGCAGGTCCCCTGAAAGAAACATCTCTCAATGGAGCAGAAGCAGTTGCCAGCCTCGTCGAATGTGGTGTAAGCACACTCTTCTGTCTGATCCACGACCGGTGTCACGATGTCTCCGTCGCGGTCGATTGAGAAAAATCCTTCCTTGTCAATCTGCGCGCGGCCCTGCGGCCTCATCAGTTTTGAATATACCGGATAATTCTCCTCTAGAGGCTCCAACTCGGACTCCTCAAGGGGAGCCCCGCTGTCCCCGATGATGCAGCAACAACCTTTGCAGACAGCGTAGTCGCAGGCGAAATATTCAGTGACAACATCCTCTGACACAAGGACATCGCCGATTTGGATTATTGTTCCGAACTTATTGTTTGACGACATATTCGATTCTCATTCCTTCGGACAGCGCGCCGAAGATTTCCTTTACCTTGTCGGCGGAGACGCTGCCGATTCTGTTGTTATAGCCGGTGAGCACGTCCTTTCCGCCAGAGTAGCGCATCAGGACTGCGTCCACATAATTTTTAGGATCCGCCAGATAAGTCGAGTAGCTGTTGGTCAGCAGAGACTTGCAGGAAGCCAGTTCAGCCGCATCCACAGGTTTTGACAGCACACTCTCGATCACCTTTCTTGCGGCCACAAGAGACCTCATCGGCTGGTCGGAACCACTCTTCACACCATAAGGAAGACCTGATTCAGGCACAGGGGTGCAGGTGAATATCAACTCCAGAGCCTCCTGAGGCCAGACGCTGAAACGGTCGGCCATCCTGACGCTGAACCCGTACTCCGACATCACGCCGGTAAGCCTGCGCTGAAGGGCGAGGCCGGCCACCTTGAAGGCCATATAGTTCTCGGTCGTGAACGGCTCGGCGCAGGCCAGTGCCAGACTGATCTCCACTGGAGAACCGATGCGGGAATATGTCGTGGTGCCAGTGCGCAGTTTGTACGGGATGAACTGGCGAACAGATGACGACTTGCTGACCCGGAATCCGCCAAGGTACTGACCCAAAATCTTTTGCACGGACTCGGCAGGCATATCGCCAACAATCACGAGAACTCCGTCATTAGACTTCACAAACTGACTCTCAAAGAAATTCTGTGCGTCACGCATCGTCCCGTCCACAAGACCGGATGGAGTCTTGACCGCGGAGTAGTTGTAGTCCGGGTACATCAGACTGTCCAGACAGGCCGGTTTGAGCGAAGCCAACTCCAGACTTCTCCACGACTCAAAAGCCAGGTCTGAGGCTCTTCGCTGATTCGCCACAGAGAGCAATGACTTGAGAACCAAGGTAAGCCGGTTCGACGGGGCTGAGCCGGACAGCCTCAAATCCGATGTCGAGACCGTACAGTCCATCTCAACGCCCTCCGCCCTGAGGGTCTTGGCAAAATCACTTCCAGACATTCCCGAAATTTCGCAAAGCCCGAGCATATCCGAGAAAAACGCCCCCTCACCGCGCTGCAAACCTCTTATCGTTGAATATCCCCCTTTGATCATCAAGGAATAGTTGAACCGTCCCTTGGTGTCCATCTTCTTGTAAATCACCTTCATTCCATTGGAGAATGTCCACATGTCCCCTTCCGAGACAGGCTCGGTGACCATTGACTTGATCTTGACCTTGTTCTTCTCGCTCCATAAATCCGTAGTGTCCCGCTGGGTGGTCTTCCATCTGTAAACCGGTTTCTCCAAGAGGGCGACACCGTTCCAGACCGACTTGAACAGAACCGGCCAGAGCCATTCGTCATATTGTTCCTTGTCACCCGTCCAGACCACATTGCAGTTACCCAGATCTTCAAGAAGTGCGGAGACATAACCATTGAACAGATCCACCTCAGCTTTCGGGGACATATTCCTTGAAGAGAAGAAGCGGGCCTTTGTGGCAGGGGTGGCCAAATCAGCGCCATAAAGGTATGAAGAGACGCATTGGCGGACAAGGGCATCGTTCGTCTGCGGCTTCAGGAAACCATTGAGAACCGAATTCCGAGCGACCTTATATTCCTCAATACCAATTCCTTTAGCATAAATTTCCGAAAGGGTTGAAGCGACTGCCATCGTGGAGGGCATCAGCCAGGAACAGGAGGATTCAACGCTCACACGGAAATGTTCGTCACCTGCACTGTCGGCACTCCCCTCGTTTGTGACGATGACGCTCCGCACCGGAATGCCTCTTGTCTGGAAGGTCTCGCGGAGCCGGCCGGACACGACCTCTCTCAACGCGCCTGAGAACAGCTCGGAGATGAACGGCTGGATAGTGTTCATCTGGTCGTCAGGAGTCCTCGGCGAGCGGAAATCCACCGCAACGGATGAACGCCCGGACGGGGTGAATGAATATTCAGTCTCCTCGGAAGGTGTCCATACATATTCCTTCTTCTTGTAGGCAGGACTGCGGGAAGGAACCATCAAGGCAAAGACATTCATCCGCTCGATGATGGCCGCCGGTTGGATGTCGCCCGCGATGATGATAGAGTGCTGGCGCGGTTGGGCGGCGATGAGGTCGAAAAACATCAGAAGAGTCGTGTCCGAAGCGGCCTGATCAAAGACAGGCACATTATCGAATCTGAATATGGTCGCATCCACCCTGTAAGAGACATATCCTTCAGGACGGCAGCCTATTCCCTTGCGGGACAAGAATTTATATGGGATCGTCTTGTTGAAGTGAGGGAGGGACGAGAGTTCCTTTCTCGCCGATAATGTGTCGCACACGCCTTTGCGGACAAGGGCGAAATCAGCGACTCCCTTCATTGAAGGATTCGTCACAAGATAATATGAGATTCCGTTGGCGAGGCTGCCTGTCGTGACCGCCCCATCCTTCTGGAGAACGGGCAGATTCTGCGCTGGCATCATTATTGAGAAGCCAAGCAGGGCAACACACAAGACTGATTTTATCAAATAACGCATCATTGACTCCTCCCGTTTAGGACAAAAATAGCCAATAATGTGCAATTGACACAAATTTTTATTACATTTGTGGTTATTGCGATTATGAGGAATATAGTTAAACATAATTTTTAATACGATGAAAAAGTTTATTCTCGCAATCGCTGCCGCGTTTATGGCAGCAAGTATGGCATCCGCTCAGGATATGGCCCAGGCTACTGAGCTCTACAATAATGGAGCCACAGCCATCTCTATGAAGAATTGGACTGAAGCCCTCGATTGCTTCCAGAAAGCTCTCGAAATGGGTAAGACTATAGGCGCTGACGCCGACGAACTCGTGGCTAACAGCAAGAACGCAATCCCGGGTGTTTCCCTTGAGATCGCAAAGGATCTGATCAAGGACGCGAAGTACGACGAGGCCGCCGCGAAACTTGACGAGGTTGCTAAAATCGCCGAGGAATATGAGAACGCCGAAGTTGCCGAGAAGGCTAAGGAGCTCGTTCCTCAGATGTGGATGCAGAAGGGCGTTGACGCTCTCAAACTGAAGGACTTCGCCACCGCCGCCGATGGTTTCGCCAAGTCTTATGCCATCGACACCACAGCCGGCAAGACAGCCCTCTATCTTGGTCAGGCTCTCGGTGCCCAGGGAAAGGTTGACGAAGCTGTCGAGGCTTTCAAGCACGCGGCTTGGAACGGTGAGGAGAAGACCGCCAAGGAGCAGATTTCCAACATCTATGTTAAGCAGGCCAACGCCGCTTTCAAGGGAAACAAGCTCGCTGATGCTGTAAAGGCCGCCGAGAAGGCCAATGAATATGCAGAGAACGCCACCGCTTATCTTATTGCCGGCCAGGCTTCCCAGAAGCTCAGCAAGAACGCTGACGCGATCAAGTACTTTGAGAAATATCTTGAGGTAAAACCTGACGCGAAGAACGCTCCTGCCATCACCTTCACCGTCGCCGCTCTCTATCAGGGCGCGAAGAACAACGCCAAGGCTCTTGAGTTCTACAAGAAGGTCCAGGACGATCCTAAGTTCGGCGCACAAGCCAAGCAGATGATCGCTTCCCTCAGCAAGTAACCAATGAAGTTCCTCGAACTTCTTGCTCCGGCAAGGAATATAGACATCGGCATCGCGGCAATCGACTGCGGTGCCGATGCCGTGTATATCGCCGGGCCTGCGTTCGGGGCTCGCCAGGCCGCCGGAAACTCGATGGAGGACATCCGGAGGCTTACTGAATATGCCCACAGATTCGGAGTGCGCATATTCTTGACACTCAACACGATTCTCTTTGACAGTGAACTAGCCGAGGCAGAGAAGTTGCTTGCCGAGGCGAAGGCCGCTGGGGTGGATGCCATCATCGCCCAGGACCTTGCGGTCTGGAAACTGACCGACTTGCCGGTCCACGCTTCTACTCAGTGTGCGATAAGGACTCCGGAGAAGGCACGGTTTTACGAAAGCATCGGAGCCTCACGGTTAGTTCTGGAAAGGGAGATGTCCTTGGAACAGATCA
>CAVKYA010000141.1:0-6590 GCA_963660255.1 Bacteroidaceae bacterium
CAAAGAAAGCAAAAGGAAACAGGGTGCAGGTCATCCTCGAATGCACTGAGCAGAAGGCAAGCGGTGTTCCGGGAATCTCAAGGTACATCACAACAAAGAACAAGAAGAACACTCCTGAGCGTATCGAGCGTAAGAAATACAATCCTTACCTCCACAAGGTGACTGTTCATCGTGAAATCAAGTAATTTGGAGATATAGACTATGGCAAAGAAAGCAGTCGCTACATTCGCCGCCAAGGCGGGCGCAAAGAGCATGGTGAAGTGCATCCGTATGGACAAGTCACCGAAGACCGGAGCTTACGTCTTCACTGAGCTTCTTGTCGAGGCTGAAAAGACAAAGGATTTCTTCGACACCAAGAAGTAATTCTTTTGAATATGATAGTGAAAGCGCAGACGGACTCCGCCTGCGCTTTTTTCGTCCACAGAGCCTGCCGGTCACTGAGCTTGTCGAAGTGACCTTCTTAAACACCATCATGCCGCTTCGGCGCTTCGACAGGCTCAGCGACCGGTTGGTGAGCCTGCCGAACCACAGCGACCGGCGACCGATGGCTGAGTGATGTTGTGATTCTAGAAATAAATTTCACATTGCGCTCGGTTTTCACTAAATTTGTAAGTTTACAAAAGATAACGTTATGGGACTGTTTGACAGAGGGGTCAAGAAGACGAAGGAGGGCTTCTTCCAGAGGCTCTCAAGGTCGATAATCGGCAAGTCCAAGGTGGACGACAGCGTTCTCGACGCCATAGAGGAGGCGCTTGTCGCGTCTGACATGGGTGTGGACACCACGCTCAAGATTGTTGACAGTCTTGAGGAAAGGGTCGGCAAAGACAAGTACATGTCCTTTGACGAGTTGGTGGACATGCTCCGGGACGAGATCGGAACGCTTCTGGACATAGGGAGCGAGGAGTCCCCGAAGGAACCCTTCGACTTGACAAAGAAGCCTCTTGTCGTGATGGTAGTCGGTGTGAACGGCGTGGGAAAGACCACGACCATCGGCAAGCTTGCCGCCCGCTACAAGTCGCAGGGCAGGAAGGTGATGATCGGAGCCGCCGACACCTTCCGCGCCGCCGCGGTTGACCAGCTTCAGGTCTGGGCCGACAGAGCCGGCGTTGACATCGTGAAGCAGGGCATGGGCTCGGATCCGGCTTCCGTCGCTTTCGACACTGTGAAGTCAGCCGTCGCCAAAGGCGCTGACGTCGTGCTGATCGACACCGCCGGAAGGCTCCACAACAGGATTGACCTGATGAACGAGCTGACGAAAATCCGTAACGTGATGCGGAAGGTCATTCCGGACGCTCCGCACGAGGTGCTTCTCGTGCTGGATGCATCGACCGGACAGAACGCCTACCAGCAGGCCAAGGAGTTCTCCCGGGCGACGGACATAACCTCACTGGCGATCACCAAGCTGGACGGAACGGCGAAGGGCGGAGTGGTCATCGGAATCGTTGACCAGCTGAAAGTCCCGGTCAAGTTCATCGGAATCGGCGAGGGGATTGACGACCTCAAGGTGTTTGACAGGAAGGAGTTCGTGAACTCACTGTTCTCCAGGGAAGATATTGACAAATAAAACATCAGAATATGAAGCTTTCTTACAATTGGCTAAAGGATTATCTTGAATCCGACCTTACTCCGCGACAGGTCGCGGATGCTATGACAGCTATAGGAATCGAGGTTGACTCGGTCGAGGAACAGGAAGAGATTCCGGGCGGACTCGCCGGAGTTGTGGTAGCCGAAGTACTTGAGTGCGAGGCGCATCCTGATTCCGACCACCTCCATGTCACCAAGGTCGACGACGGCACGGGCGAGCCTTTGACGGTTGTCTGCGGAGCCCCTAACGTCGCCGCCGGCCAGAAAGTCCTTTTCGCCAGGATAGGTGCCGTGCTGCCTGGAGACTTCAAGATCAAGAAGTCCAAGATCCGCGGCGTGGAGTCTTTCGGAATGATCTGCGCCGAGGACGAGCTGGGAATCGGCAACGACCATGCCGGCATCAAGGTGCTCCCCGCCGACGCTCCTGTCGGAACCCCGGCCAAGGAATATCTCCATCTCAAGACAGAGGCTGTCATTGAATATGAGATTACGGCCAACAGGGTGGATGCGGCCTCGCACATCGGTGTGGCCCGCGACCTCTATGCCTGGATGACGCTCAACAATATTCCCTGCTCGTTCAGGTACCCTTCCGTCGATGCCTGGAAACCGGGCGAGGGCAAGGGAATCCCGGTGGAAGTCCGGGATCCGGCTGCCGCTCCGCGCTATTGCGGAATCACAATCAAGGGCGTGAAGGTCGGGCCGTCACCGGAATGGCTTCAGAAGAAGTTGATGTCCATCGGCCTGAAGCCTATAGACAATGTGGTCGATGTCTCCAATTTCATCCTCTTCGAGCTTGGCCAGCCTCTCCACACGTTTGATGCTGACAAGATCAGCGGAGGGAAGGTTATCGTCAGAAGGGCGGCGGAAGGCGAGAGAATCGTGACCCTTGACGGGAACGAGAGGAAACTCTCCGCCGAGGACATCGTGATCGCAGGAGCCGACGGCCCGATGTGCATCGCCGGAGTGTTCGGCGGCATCGATTCCGGAGTGAAGTCCGAGACCGTCAACGTCTTCGTCGAAAGCGCCTACTTCGACCCGGGCTCAATCCGCAAGACATCCAAGAGACACACCCTCCAGACCGACGCTTCCTTCCGCTACGAAAGAGGGGCCGATCCAGGAATCAATGAATATGCCGCCAAACGCGCCGCCCTGCTCATTCAGGAGGTGGCCGGCGGAGAGATTGTCGGAGGCATCGAGGAGTTTTACCCGACTAAGATCGGGAAGAAGGTCATCGACCTTGACTACGACCGCATCGAGAGGTTCATAGGCAAGAAGATCGGTCACGACACGATCGAGAGGATCCTTACGGCTCTCACCTATGAGTTCATCGAGAGGCGCGAAGGTGGCGCCAAGGTCGCAGCTCCTTCCTACATGATCGACGTGACAAGGGAATGCGATGTTGTCGAGGAAATCCTGAGGATTTACGGCTACAACAACATCGACCTGCCGCGGCACATGAAGATGTCCGTCAACGCCACTCCTTCACCGGAGCCTGAGGCCATCCGCAACGGAATCTCCAATTTCCTGGCCGCCAACGGATTCGTCGAGATAATGAACAACTCCCTCACGAAGGGTGCTTACTATAAAGGACTTGCGACCTATCCGGAGGAGAGGAGCGTGACGATTGTCAACCCTTTGAGCTCGGACTTGAACGTGATGAGGCAAACCCTCATATTCAGCGGGCTTGAGGTTGTCGCCTACAATCTGAACCGTCAGATTTCCTCGATGAGGCTCTTTGAGTACGGCTCCGTTTACAGCCGTGACCCGGAGAAGGACGGCAAGACGCTCTCCTCCTACGAGGAGCATCCGGCGTTCTCGATGTTCGTCACCGGAACTCCAGAGAAGTCTTGGAACAGCCAGCCGGGCAAGAGCAGCTTCTTTGAGCTGAAAGGCTATGTTGACCTGCTCCTGAGGCGTTTCGGAGCCGACCTTTACCAGATGGAAGCCACCGCGGCTCCCGCTGACATATTCAGTGAAGGTGTCGCCTATGCCCTTCCGGGGCAGCATCTGCCGCTCGCTGTTCTTGGAACGGTCGCCCCTGCCATCGCTAAGAAATTCGGCGTGCGTCAGCCTGTGTTCGCCGCCGAGATAAACTGGAACACTTTGTTCCAGCTCGTGAAGAGGGACAAGGTGGCATTCAAGGAGATGCCGAAGTTCCCGGAGGTCAGGAGGGATCTCGCCCTTCTGCTTGACGAAAGCGTCAGCTATGCCGACCTTTACAAGAGTTCGTTCAAGGCCGGGAAGAAACTTCTGCGGCAGGTGACCCTGTTCGATGTCTATCGCGGCGACAAGATTCCGGCGGGCAAGAAGCAGTACGCCCTCGGATTCGTGCTTCAGGATCTGGAGAAGACCCTGACCGACGAGGATGTGGAGAGAATCATGAAGAAGCTTCTTTCCACATTCCAGAACGAGTACGGAGCCACTTTGAGGTAAGAATATGAGGAGGATTCTCAGGATAGTTTT
Source organism: Bacteroidaceae bacterium (assembly GCA_963660255.1). Taxonomy (GTDB): domain Bacteria; phylum Bacteroidota; class Bacteroidia; order Bacteroidales; family UBA932; genus Cryptobacteroides. Next base: position 4,048 of record CAVKYA010000141.1, read on the forward strand.
TCCGGTCGTGGTCATCGCCGTTGCCTTGGGGGCTTGCGCCCGTGAGGCGAGGGTGATTCCTGTACGCAAGATGGAACGGATCTATCGTGAGATGTTCCTTGCTGACCAGTGGCTTGCGGACAATCCGGACAAGAAGGTGACCGCTGACACAACTTGGTTCTACGAGCCTATTTTCAAGAAATACGGATTCACTCTCAAGGACTACCAGAAGAGCGTGGATTATTACCTGAATGATCCGAAGCGATATGCCGAGATGATGGGACGTGTCTCCGACGGACTACGTGCCGAGTTGAATGCCCTGAACAAGAAAATAGCGTTGGAGGATAAGGCTCGTTTCGAGGCCGATTCCATCGCCAATGTGCGGAAATCGTTACGGATCAGGGATTTCCATTCCGCTGTCGAGATATTTAAAGGCGGTTTTGTGATGGACAGTGTCTGCTTCCTGAAGGATTCAGCCGGAGCTTATTATATTGCGCCGGTTGTCCGGGACACGATGTTCCTTGGCCCGGAACTGATTATCCGTGACACGCTTCCGGTTCTTGAGGATTCGGCCGCAGTAGCGGTCGCAGCGGAACCAAAGGAGGAATCATTGAGGTTCGTCCCTGATACTCCGAAGAGGATCACCAAGGATCTGAAACTTCTTCCGTCAAAAGAATTAATTAAAAATGAATAGAATAGCTGCGGAATATGTCTTCACCCTAGACCGGGAGACTCCGATCCGAAACGGTTTTGTCGAATATGATGACAACGGAACCGTGACCTCCGTAGGGGAGTGTTCCGATCCGGCGAAGGAGAAGACTTTTGTGAAAGGCGCTGTCGTGCCTGGCTTTGTCAATACTCATTGCCATCTTGAGCTTTCCTATTTGTGGAAGTCCTTCCGCAAGGGAACAGGAATGGCCGGCTTCATCGACCAGATCAATGAGATGAGGGACAACAAAATCCTTGACGAAAAACTTCGCGACATCTCTCATTGGATGAACGTGATGTGGGATCGTGGCATTTCCGCGATGGCCGACATCAGCAACTGCGCTGACACATTTGCCATCAAGAAGGCTTCTCCGATGTACACCAGAACCTTTCTGGAGGTCTTCGGGACGGAGCCTCAAGATTGTGATTCAGTGATGGAGAACGTGATGAAACTAAAGAGAGTTGCTGACAGTTACGGAATTGACGCGGCGCCGACTCCGCACGCCTGCTACACGATGAGTCCGGAGCTTGTCACAGCCGTTTCCCTCGAAGGATTGAAATCCGGTTTCCTATCTTTTCACTCGGAAGAGACTGAGGAAGAGGAAGATATGCTGAAATATGGCCGTGGGGCTATGTGGGATAACCGCAAGGCCGCCGGAATGAGTGTTCCGCCTGTGACCGGCAAGTCGTCCCTGCTCTATTTCATCGACAGGTTGGAGAAGGCGCATCCGGCTCCGTTTGACGAGCATATCCTGCTTGTCCACGAGGTTTGTATGGATCAGGAGGGAATCGATGCCGTGAAGAAGGTGATGAACCATCCGTTCGTGGCACTCTGCCCGCAATCGAACATATTCATACATAATTCATTGCCTCCTGTGTCGCTGATGCGCCGCAATGGATTGAAGATCACGGTAGGCACGGACTCGCTTTCCAGCAATGACGATCTTGACATCATCGCCGAGCTGCGTTGTCTCCAGAAAGCTTTCCCGGAGGTCGGATTGAACGAGCTCCTTACCTGGACGTGCCTGAATGGCGCGGAATTCCTTTCCAAGGAGAATGAATATGGCCGCATAGCCGTCGGAATGAAGCCTGGACTGGTCGCAGTGGAGAATCTGGACGAAGACCGTCTGACTTCCGAAAGCCGGTCACGTAGAATTATTTAGCTATGATGCGAGAGGAACTTGTGTTCGGGCCGATACACTCCAGAAGGCTTGGATCTTCGTTGGGGATCAATCTGCTTCCGACGAAGGGCAAGCTGTGCAATTTCGACTGCATATACTGTGAGTGTGGCTGGAACAAGGACGGCAGGGGAGACCGCAGGCTGCCTACTGCGGCGGAACTGCGTTCGGCTCTGGAGACAAAGCTGAAGGAATGCGATGACGCTGGCACACCGATCGACTCGATAACGTTTTCAGGCGACGGGGAACCGACGCTGAATCCGGATTTCGCCGAGATGATCGACATCACCATCGCATTAAGGGACAAGTACTTCCCGCAGGCTAAGGTGTCCGTCCTCTCGAACGCCACGAGGATATTCAGAAAGGATGTCTTCGAGGCTTTGAAGAAAGTTGACAACCCTATCTTGAAGATTGACGCTCCGACTGACGAACTTGCCGGCAGGATCAACCAGCCGCAAGGGGAGTATCACGTGGAGGATGTTGTCTCTGACCTGATGGGATTCGAGGGGAACTTTGTGCTTCAGACAATGTTCCTCAGATCCCCGTCCTTTGACTCTTCCTCACCGGAAGTCCTTGAAGGATGGATGAATATAGTAAGGAAACTTAAACCAAGAGAAGTGATGGTCTATACCCTTGACAGGGAGGCTCCGGCGGAAAGGCTTGAGAAGTTTTCCGTTG
>CAVKYA010000142.1:0-6556 GCA_963660255.1 Bacteroidaceae bacterium
CCTTTCCGCTTTTCCGGCCTGGTCCCAGACCGGGGAGTGGAAGGATGAATATTCCCGTTTCACAGACCTTACCCCTTGGGTGCGGTCTTCCAATCCTGCCGGAATAGCGACATTGCCGGTGGACAAGACCTCAACCGTCAGGGCAAGCCTTGAGAAGAAGAACGGAGGATTGATGGACCTACACGAAAGCCGCGACTGCTTCAGGCCAAGCCTGGAGGCCGCTTCCTTTTTGAGAATCTCCGACCGGATTGTTTTCCACGGCCGGATGGACTATAGTTATTTCAAGGGCAAGGATATGGGTGGCCAGATCCTGATGGAGCCTTACTACAACCCGATCAACTTCCTCGAAAGCGTGGACACCACGACCGGAGCGAAGACCTTGGAGGAATATACCCTTGAAGGAGCGATGGCATATTCATTGAATGACAGGCTCACGCTCGCGGGAAAGGTCTGCTACCAGAGCGCGGACTACGCCAAGCGCAAGGATCCAAGGTCGTTCAACCAATGGATGGATCTGGACGCGTCGGTCGGGGCAAGATATTCATTGGCGGACGGGAAAACCTCTTTCGGGCTCACTCTGAACTATGTCAAGACGATCGAGACCGTGGCGGAGAAGCTGTTCGGCACGATTGACAGGCAGTACTACTGCTTTGTCGATTACGGCGCAAGCTTCGGCAAAGTCGAGGTCATCGACGGAGACAACGGCTACCTTTCGGTCTCCAACGAACGTCCGATGTTCAACCAGTTCTTCGGCGGGAGCGCGCAGGCCGGATTCAAGGTCGGCGGAGCGGACGCCTTTCTGGATCTGGGTGCGGCCTACCGCAAAGGCTATTTCGGCAAGAAGGCCAGCGGTTCGGTGCGGTTCTGCGACTTCGACGGAATGAGATACAATCTGAACGCCAGAATCTCGTTCAGAACCGGGAAGTTACTCAACAGAATCGACGGAAACTGGAATATGATGACTTCCCTCAACAAGGAGAACTCCTACAGGGTCTCCACCCAGCCGGGACAGAATCCCGAGATCCAATACTTCGGAAGCCAAGAGGTCGGGGACAAGACTGTCGGACGCATCAACGCAAGGTACACCATTGAAAGGATGGCAGAGGGCGACACGGACATATTCATTCCGTCACCGTGGGCGGCGTCGATCGGTTTTGACAGGTTCAGCCTGAACCAGACCGCCACTTCTTACCCTTTCTACAGGAAGCAGAGGCTGGCTCAGAACACCGTCAGTGCAGTGGCGGTCAAGAACTTCATTATGCGGAACAACTTCCTGACCCTCACTCTCGGAGCGAATTACTCATTCGCGGGAGACAATTTGAAAAACGAGGACGGACAATATTCCTCCGCCAGCGGAAACCCTCGCACCAACGAAATTTACCTGAACAGGAACTTTGAATATTTCGACGCCTCCTCCATCGGGGGCGACGCCTCGGTACGCTACACTTTGGTCAGAAAGACCGATAAAAGGCGTTATTCGGTGTTCGTGGATCTTTCGGACAGTTACCGCCGTCTGACTTCGGATCCGGAATATCTCACCGGGAACTATAGAAACACACTCATACTCACTATCGGATGCAATTTTTAAGAACTCTTTTCATAGCGTCGGCCGCATTGGCGTTGAGCGCTTTCAGCCTGACAGCACAGACTCTGCCTGAAGACGGGCAGATCAAGACAGGGAAACTCGACAACGGACTGACCTATTATGTCAGGCACAACGCGAACCCTGCCGGAGTGGCGGATTTCTACATCGTGCACAATGTCGGAGCGCTTCAGGAAGATGACAACCAGAACGGTCTCGCGCATTTTCTGGAGCATATGGCGTTCAACGGAATAAAGCATTATCCAGGAAAGGAGATGCTGGAGTTCCTCGGGAAGAACGGAGTCCGTTTCGGAGCCAATGTGAACGCTTTCACATCCAGGAACGAGACCTGTTACCACATCGACGGAGCGCCTGTGGCCAGAGAATCGTTCGTGGATTCCGTGCTGCTGATCCTGCACGACTGGTCAGGCGACATCCTCTGCGAGCAGGACGAGCTTGACAATGAGAGAGGTGTCATCCGTGAGGAATGGAGACGGGGATTCGACTCACGCCGTACCCTTTTCACGGCGCAGACAAACCTTGTCTATCAAGGAGCGAAACAGACAAAGAGAACCGTCCTCGGCTCCCTTGACGTGATCAACAATTTCAAGAGAGAGGAGATTCTGGACTTCTACCACAAATGGTACCGTCCTGACCTTCAGGCGATAATCGTGGTCGGAGACATTGATGCGGCTCAGATGGAGAAGAAAATCATAAACCGGTTCTCAGACATCCCTAAGGCCGTGAATCCGACCCCGAAGGAAGTCTATCCCGCACCGAAGGCTGACGGTCCGATCTTCGAGAACCTGATCGATTCCACACTGAGTTTCTCCGCCCTCAAGGTCTTCTACAGAATGCCTTACCCGGCCCGTGAGGTACGTAACACAGAGGACTTCTACAAGGATCTCTACATCCGCGACATTCTGGCCAACATTATGTCAGAGAGGATGAAGGAGCAGGTGCGTACCGGGAAAGCCAACGCCAAGTCTGCGGTGATGGTGAACTACGCCGAGTCCAGCGACTACTACGTGGATCTCTACACAATTCTTGGCAAGAAAGACGGCAACCTTCTGGATCTCATTGACTTCTACGCAGGAAATGAGAAATCTATGATTGAATATGGCATCTCGTCCGATGAGATCGAGGCCGCCAAGATGCTGGTCAGGAAACGCTACCACCTCGACAGGCCGATGAAGGCTGAGAACCTTCGCAATGAGGATTTTGTGGGAGTCTGCCACAACAATTTCGTCAGCGGGGCTGCGCTAACGGATCCGGCCACGCTGCACGGAATCCAGAACAGAATCCTCAAGGACATCACACTGGAGGATGTCAAGCCTTACATCGCCAAAGTATTCTCCGAAAGCGACAAGATATATTCCTGGTTCGCCAATCCAAAGGATGCCGGCAAGGTTCCGTCCTTGGAGGACACCAAGGCCAGACTCGCTCAGGTCAGGGCACGTGAGGTCAAGCCGAATTTCCTGACATTCAACAAGGTGGATCTCTCGATAAACAATCCGGAAGGAACGATAGTAAAAGAGAATAACGCCAAAGGACTGAATGGAACAAAGGAATGGACTCTCAGCAACGGAGCCAAGGTTTACTGGACTCCAGTGAATGATTCCAAAGTGACACCGGACCTTTCCCTGCTCGTTTACTTTAACTCCGGCTACAATGCCTTGCCGCAGGACAGGTTCGCATCCTCTCTCTTCGCCGGAGAGTTCATCAGGGCGAACGCCGGATTCCGTGGAGCCACCGGTGACGAGATCGGCAAGATTCCGGAATGCGGCGATGTTTCCCGCTCGCTGAGGATAAGCGACAGGTTCGCCGGCATATTCACAACCGCTCCTGAGAAGAAGGCTGAGAACGCTTTCCGGATGGTCGCCCTGACTGTCACGGATCCGTTCCTGCCGCAGGACAAGGTTCTGCAGCAGATTAAGGACAAGAAACTGGAGTCCCTCAGCGAGCCGAAAAAAGATGCCACAAGATTCAGCGAAGCCTGCGACTCGATAGTCTATGGCAATCATCCGTGGTCGGTGGACATCGATTCCGCCGCGGTTGAAGGCGTGACTATGGACTTGGCTAAAGAAATCTACAGAAGGGAGTTCAACCCTGCCACAGGAATGACGCTGTTCATAGCCAGCAACCTCGACGAGGCAAGGATCAAGGAATATGTCCGCAAGTACATCGCCTCGATTCCTGCCGACGGCAAGACGTTCACCAAAGCCAAGGTCAAGGAGCGTGTTCCGGCTTTCAAGGGCACGCAGGAATATTCAATGACAGGCAAGAAGGAGATCAACCCTTACACGACTGTAAGCAGAATGTTCACCTCGAAGGTAAAGCCGACTCCGAAGAATCTGGCCGCCGTTGACTTTGTGGACTACATTCTGTCCCAGAGGCTTCTGAATCAGATCCGGGAGAACCGAGGCGGCACGTACACCATCAGGTTCAACTCCTATGTGAGTGTAAGGGAGAAAGGCAGAAGCGAGTCCGAGATAACGTTCAAGACAAGGCCGGACCTTTACGAGGTTCTGGTCGGAGACCTTGACGACATCGTTTCCGAGTTTTGCGCGGGCGGCCCGACTGAGAAAGAACTTGAGGAGGCAAGGAAATGGCTGATCAAGAACGAGAATGAATCCAAGGCCAAGAAAGCGATGTCGATGCCTCACAGAAACTCCCAGGTGATGAACTATGTGAGGAATGGAATCGACCCGGACATCGACCGCGTCGCCGCCTACGGAAGCGTGACCGCCGGGGATGTACGCAAGGTGGCCGGAAAACTGACCGGAAAGAACGTCCTCACCACCATTTACACAGAAGAATAGACTTTTGATGAAAGCAAGAAGACTGATTATGACGGCTGCGGCGCTGATGTTCAGCGTCGCGGCTTTCGCCGATGAAGGGATGTGGATGATCCAGGACATCAACGAGGCGTTGGAGAAGAATATGCGAGCCCGAGGGCTGAGACTGGCCGCCAACGAGATCTACAATGACGAGGCTCCCGGAACGGCGGTCGCCGACGCTGTCGTGTCAATCGGGTTCTACTGCACCGGAAGCGTGATCTCGGACCAAGGGCTGATAATCACGAACCATCATTGCGCATATTCAAACATCGCGAAACTCAGCACTCCGGAACATAATTATCTGGAGGAAGGGTTCTGGGCGATGTCCAATGATCAGGAGATTCCGGTTGAAGGAGAGAAGGTATATTTCCTGAAGAGGGTCTTTGATGTCACCGAAGAGGTCAAAGGCCTTACCAAGGAGCTCCGTGCGTCCGGGAAGCCGTTCGGCAGCCGCAAGATCAGCGCTATTATGGAGGAACGGTACGGCAAGGCGACAGGTCTTGAATGCATTCTCAGCAGTATGTGGGCCGGAGAGAAATACTATATGTCCGTCTATAAGGTCTATACGGATCTGAGACTGGTGGCCGCTCCGCCGCAGAGCATCGGCTATTTCGGTGGCAATCAGGACAACTGGACCTGGCCGAGGCACAACTGCGATTTCACGATCTACAGGATCTACGAGGACGGAAAGCCTGTGACAAGGGAGAAAAGCCTGAGGATCTCTTTAGACGGCTACTATCCCGGAGCGTTCACGATGGTCATCGGCTACCCGGGAAGGACGGACAGATATTCCTCATCCGCGGAGATCAATTATCAGGAAAAGGTCAGCCTGCCTGTGTCAAACGCGATCCGAGGCGGCCAGATGGGCATCATACGCAAGTGGATGGACACCGACCCGCAGGTCAGGATGAAATATTCAGACTGGTTTTTCTCGCTGAGCAACGTCCAGGAGAATAACGAGGGAATGGTAAAATGCTACAGACGTTTCTGGGTCAAGGACGAGAAGATAGCCCAGGAGCGGGAAATGCAGAAATGGATCAACGCGGCGGCAAACCGAAGGGCGATGTGGGAGAACCTGATTCCGGACCTTAAGGAAGCATATTCACAGACAGAAAACATCGAAAGGGACAAGGTCTATTTCCGCGAGACGATGTTCCGGGGAACCTACATCAGCCGCTACTTGCTCCGCGCGGGGAACTCCTCTACGCTTGACAAAGCCAAGGAGGCACTGAGGGAAGGAATCGCCGCCACAGATGCCAGAGTGGAGAAGGAACTTCTTGAATATGCCTGCAAGGAATATTTCGACAACCTTGAATCCTACTACTTCGGGAAGTACCAAAACAAGATGCTGGACCGCTTCGGCAATGACTACAAGGCTATGGCTGAATATCTTTGGAGCAGGAGTGTGGTCTCCTCGCCAAAGAGGATCTCTGACCTTCAGTCCATCGATGAAATCAAGAACGATCCGCTCAGAAGATTCCTGACCGACACTCCGATTATGACCTTCAACAACAGGAACGACCAAGGAAAGAAAATGCAGAATGTCAACCATCTTGAGAAGGAGTACAAGAAAGCCCTTTATTGGATGAGACTCCATAAGGACATCGAGCAATATCCCGACGCCAACTCCACAATGAGAATCACTTACGGAACCGTAGGTGGACTCCAGCCGAACGACGGGATCATCTACAACTGGTACACCACTCCAAATGGGATTCTTCAGAAATATAACCCTGCTGATCACGACTATATTCTTACAGACAGACAAAAAACGCTTCTGGAGAAAGGTCGTTGGGGACGTTGGGGAACGACCATCGGCGGGAAACGCACTATGATCGTGGACTTTATGACAGACAACGACATCACCGGTGGAAATTCGGGCAGCCCAGTCCTGAACGCCAAAGGCGAGCTCATCGGATTGGCCTTTGACGGCAATCTCGAATCACTCGCCAGTGACGCGTCCTACACCGAGGGTTATAACAAATGCATCAACACAGACATCCGCTATGTGATGTGGGTACTGGACAAGTACGCAGGACTTAAGCGCATTGTAAAAGAAGTGAATTTCAGCAAATAAAAAAAAGAGGATGCCTCTAAGAGACATCCTCTTTTTTCTGTCGATCGTTTTTAACGG
>CAVKYA010000143.1:0-2837 GCA_963660255.1 Bacteroidaceae bacterium
CTTGAGGTTGTCAACTATCAGGTTGTCGGCGATGCACATCATATACGGCCCCATTGAATATGTCACCTCACCGTCGCTTCCTGTAAACTCTCTCTCAGCCTCGCTGCAGGATGATGCCGCGAGAACGACGGCCGCGAACACTGTCGCGATTGATAAAATTCTTTTCATAATAATATTCAAGTTTAGAATCTGTAACCTAATCCTCCTCTGACTCCGGCCATTCTGGTGCCTACCACAATCTCAAGAGTCGTGTATATCTTATGATCCATCCATTGGAATCCCAACGGAATGCACTCTACCGCAGGCAGGATCTTGGAATATGATTCTCCGCAATCCTTTCCGGCCCAGACAGCTGCACCGGCGCCGATTCCGGCATACATCCTGAACAGTTGCCTGTTGATGAATGTGAATTTCGCCTGTCCCAGCAGAGAGTAGTCGTTAAGCGTCTTTTCTCCGATTTTCTTGTTGCCTCTCGGGTCGAACACATTCGCCCACGCCTTGGCGTAGCCAGCGCTGGCACCGACTTTCAGCCACTTGGTGAGATAGACGTTGAAATCCGCGGTGTAGAAAGCGGAAAAGCCAGGATCTCCAGTGTAGGTCTCGTAAAAATCACTGAGCTCTCTTCCGCTGTACCAAGGACGAGATGGAAACTCGTCGCTGGCGTAAGCCATCTGCATCACACCGACCATCAGGTTGGCTTCGTACTTGAACCCTCGGACATCTCCGGAGGATGTCTGCGCTCCCGTGGGCAATGCCGTGCCCAGAAGCATAGCTCCAACGGCACAAAGCGCTTTCAAAACAGTTTTCATAATATATTTGGTTTTAATGGTTTTCTTGGGTTTCGGTCGCTGAACTTTCGGTCGCTGAGCCTGTCGAAGCGATATGAGTCTTTTTATTTGCACTGTCGCTTCGACAAGCTCAGCGACCATTGCCGGCTCAGCGACCGGTGTATTTACTTATAAAATTCAGGATAATGTGTCAGGTCCTTGGTCGAGCCGTCACGCAGACGGATGTAGGAGTCAATCTTGCGCTCACCCTCATACAGCACAATAACCCTGCTGCCGTTCATACCGATGTTGTTGTAAACCGTGGCCGCGCCGCTATACCGTCCGTAGGCCAGCATTATGCCGTAGTAGCCGACTGAGCAGTCATTGTCGTGGTCGTGGCCGCAGAAGACAGCCATCACGTCCCCGCATTCAAGCATCTTGCAGAAAAGTCCCGAATTAAGATGCGGGCAGCAGATGGCTTCCCTATGCGTCCCGTAGGACTTGAAGTTCATATTCTCTCTGAAGGCGTATGAATATTCAGGTAAAGGAATATGCATAAACGCTACCGAAGGAAGCGGCTTCTTACCGTGTTTCGCCGTGATCGCCGCGCTGGTCTTTCCGTACCATTCGATCTGGTCTGAGTGGGCATAGTCGTAGTCATAGCTCTTGACCTCTTTCTTTGAGAACTGTGACGCGCTGCCCGTGTCGAAGCACCAGATCACGGACGCGGTGGTGTCGGCTGAACCGGATTTGATCTCAATGGCGCAATTGCCTTCTCCCCGAAGTTCAGGAGTGTCCGATGTCACGCAAAGCCTGCGTGACATCGCCTCCTTTAATAGAGCCGCATTCGGCTGGTCGAACTCCTTGTCGTGGTTGCCGAACACTATTCCGTACGGAATACCGAATTTGTCCAGAGTGTCGAGAAGAATCCGGTAGTTATCCAACGCCGGCTTGGCGTAGATCTGATCGCCGGTCAGCATTATCAGATCCGGCTTTTCGCCTGTGACAGCGTTCCTGATGTTCTCCCAGACAAGGGGAGTCGTGGCATTTGACGGAATCAAGTGAGTGTCAGTGAACTGGAGAATCTTGAATTCTCCATCCCCACTGAATCTCAACACTGGTCTTTCCGGCTTTTTCGCGGATGCCGACAGGCTGACCGCAACCACCAAAAACGCTGACACAAGCTTTTTCATATTCATTAATCTACTTATTTACAGTTGTTCCAATCACTTTGACTGGTCCCAAAAGTCCGGCCGGGAGCAGCGGCTCCTCAGGCTTGAAGAACTCCATCTGGGTGTAGGTTATCTTTTCTGTCACACCCGGTTGGACATCTCCGACGAGGCGGTTGTGCCACATATTGATGACCTTGACCTCGATGGTGTTGTAGCCGTTCCTCACTGCCTTGGTGATGTCAACCTTGAACGGGGCGTTCCAGTACACTCCCAGATTCTTACCGTTCACGGTCACTTCCGCCAGATCTTTCACTTCACCTAAATCCAGAATGACGGAATCCTTGCCTCGAATTTCCTTCTTTTTTAACTTGAATATGTTTGAATATGTCACCGCTCCGGAGAAATACTTGATTCCCGGCTCGGAACTTTCGGTCAGGGATGCGAGTTGGTTGTAGGTTGTGGCTTCCGGCGCTCCGCGTTCCTGCTGGAACTTGACTGACCACGGAGTGTTTATCTCCACGATTGTCTCTTCATTTGCTTCCGGCAGTTCAACTTTCGCGACATCGGTGTCTTCCGTGAATATGACGAAGACGGACTGGTGCTGTGTCAGGCTCATTTTGACGTTGGTCCTTCCGTCGGCGATCTCGTAGCTGACAGGCTCGGTGGAAGCGTCCTCGGCGTGCAAGATGACTGGCTTCTTGCCGGTTGTCCTGAACGATGCCGTGATGTCTCTTGTGTCCTTGGAAAGATTTGTCACCCAGTAGATTTCGCCATTGGAAAGGCTTCTGTGGACGAACTTGATGTCCTTGTTGTTTCCGTTTGCTATGCTGAAATCAGGTTTGAGATCCATAGCGGAAAGGACTCTCTCGGCCGGAACTCCAGCAGTGACATTCTTGCG
>CAVKYA010000143.1:3144-6543 GCA_963660255.1 Bacteroidaceae bacterium
GTCGCGTTGTTGTCCTCTCCGTAGTAATAAGCGACATCGGCCACGAAACGACCTTGCTGAAGCATATAGCAACTGCGTGAAAGGTAGTCTGTCCAGACTTTAGCCTGATCGGCCCAAGTCTGGTGACGGTCGAACCACTGGCCCCATTTGCCGAGGCCGATTCCAGGAACCTTGTCGTCAACCGGCTGATGAGGTGACGTGTGGATCACGAAGCGGTTGAGTCCGGCGGCCATCGCGGCGTCGGCTGTAGGCTTTAGCACGGCAGGGGAGAATACCCAGGCTCCGTCCCTGTAACCGTCGGAAGTGAACGACTCGGCGGCGGCGATGTTCTGTCCGTAAATATGTGCCACAGATGCGGATTCGCGCACGTCCGCCTCGAAACGAGGATTGAACACGTTCCCGTTCTTGTAGTCCATCCAGAAAGCCGACATCGGAATCTCGGCGTAACGCTTGCAGTCCATTCCGTCGGAAAGGTTCGCGCGGTAGTTCTCGTGGCTTTCCGTGTAGCGTTTCATTCCGTAAGGCTTGAGAATCTCGTTCTGGAGGTCGTAGTGATATTCAGCGATCATATCCCCGATTGTCCGTCTCCAGTCGAAGAGGAACCTTTCGGTTTCTTCTGTGCTGTTCAGAACCATTCCGGTCAGCGCCGGCATCCAACGGAGAAGATCGTAGCCTTTGCGGGCCTTGAACTCCTCGAACATATTCCCGGTCCACGTCTGCGCTCCCGCCTCGTAGCTGTCGGTGAGGAGATATTCAATGCCGCCCTTGCCGAGCTTTCCGCCGGAGGCATCGACATAGGTTTGGAGGTAGTTGTGGAAATATTCAGTGATAGCCTTCGGGTCGAGCTTGTCAACCTCAAGTCCCGTGGCTTCCGGAGAGGCAGGATGGTTGGTCTTGCCGGTCAGGCTGTAGCCGAAGCGGAATATTCTCCAGTTGCCTTCCGGAGCGTTCCACGTGAGGGTGCCGTCCTTAACGAATGAGGTGAGATCCACTACGTCTTCCAGTTTGGCCGCGTCGGTGCTGTGTGGCGTGTCCTCCATCCAGAGAAGGCGGTAGAAACTGTTGCCGGCCTTGTCTCCGGCGAGCTGGATCCTTGTGACGGTCGAGAGGGCGAACTGGGCTATTCCGAACTCGCAGTCTTTCTTGCCTCCATTGTCTTTGAGACTGAGCCTGAAATATTTGGCTGTGGTCGCCGGGATCGCGTAGGTCCTTTGCGCCGTGGCCTGATAGGAAAGGTTGATGCTCTTGAAGTTGACTCCGTCGTCGCTGTATTGGAGTTCCTTTGTGTGGACGTAAGGGTTCGTGTCTTTCCTGAGCTCGGAGACCACCACAGCCTTGATGGTCTGCGGCTCGGCGAACTCGTACTGGATCCAGCACTTTCCGTTCTTGTCGGCTTTGACATCAAGGTAGTCACCCACGCTGTCGCCGGTGATTCTTTCAAGCATCTCATCGCTTGTGGCGTCGCATCCGCTTGAGGTTATCGTTGGGCGCAACTCTTTGAGATTGATGTCCTTGTCGCAGAGTTTCACTCCGATCACGGCTATGTCTCTGTAGAACTTTTTCTTGAGGAAAACCTGCGAGACTCCGTCGAACGAGCCGGTGAAGTCCATAAACGGCCCTGTGATGTCGAATCCTTCAGGTAGTTTCAGATTGATGGGCTGTCCGCCCTTGACCTCGATCTGTCTCCAGACAAGTTTCTTCATCGCGTCCTCGTCCTTGACCCACGGCCCACCGGTTTCGCTCCATCCCGGGGAGCTGGCGATGGTCATTTCCATATCAAGGCTGTCGGCGAGGTTGATGGCGTATTTGAACGCGTCTTTCCATTCCGGGGTCATATAGATGAGCCGCTTGTCAACAATCTGAGGGGTTTCCAGTCCCGCGTCGAAGTTGTGGAATCCAACGATTCCCGTCTTCTGCATCCACAGAAGATCCTTTTTGATTCCGTCCTTGGTGATGTTGCCGTTCATCCAGTGCCACCATACCCTCGGGCGGGCCGACTTCGGCGGGTTCTGGAACTCTTTGTAGAGGTTCTGGCCGGTCGCTGAACCCTCTCCGGTCGCTGAGCCTGTCGAAGCGCCCGACTTTTGTGGTCCCTGAGCTTGTGGTTCGACAGGGCTCACCAACCATCGAAGGGCCGTTCCTGCCTGCAAAGTCGCTTCGGCAGGCTCAGCGACCATTCTTCCATTACTATGTGCAAAAGCCGCGACCGACAATGTCAGCGCGGCAAAAGCAGCAGCGATATTCCGTGATTCTTTAATCATAGATGCTGTTGTTATATTTTTTTATGAATATTTCTTTGTAGGAATATGCCTCGGCTTCATAACCCCAGCATATTCTTTGATGACGACTTTTCAAAAGCCAAATAACTACTGGGCGAGCAGCTCCTTCACGATGGTAGAGATCAATCTTCCGTCGGCCTGTCCCGCCAGCTTCTTGGTCGCCGCTCCCATAACCTTGCCCATATCCTTTGGACTGGTCGCTCCAACCACCGCGACAATCTCTTTAAGAATATTCCTGACCTCGTCCTCGGAAAGCGCCTTCGGCAGGTAGGCCTCCATCACCTTCATCTCGGCGAGTTCCTTCTCCGCCAGTTCCGGACGGTTGCCCTGCGTGTAGAGCTCAGCTGATTCCTTACGCTGCTTCACGAGTTTCTGGATGATTTTCAGTACGTCAGCGTCCGAGAGTTCGTGCTCCGCTCCTGATGTCTTAGCGAGAAGGATCTCAGACTTGATACCTCTTGTCGCATTGAGGCGGGACTCATCGTGAGCCTTCATCGCCTCCATTATGTCCTTCTGGATCTGTTGTTCGAGTGCCATAGCAAATGTGTTTTAATTGTTCGTTTCACAAATTTACACATTTAACCTCTTAATATCATCGCTTATTTTGCTTAAATTTGACAAAAATTAGATTTTATGAGACAGATAAACACAGAAAAAGCCCCGGCGGCAATCGGCCCGTACAGCCAGGCCATCGAGCATAACGGTTTCATTTTCGTTTCCGGCCAGCTTCCGATCGATCCCGCCACCGGCGCATTCCCTGAAGGTGGAGTCGAGGCCCAGACCCGCCAATCCCTGACCAACCTCAAGGTCATCCTTGAGCAGGCCGGATCAGACCTCAACAAAGTCTTGAAGACCACCGTATTCCTCTCCGATATGAATGATTTCGGAGCGATGAACGGAATCTACTCCGAGTTCTTCAAGGCTCCGTTCCCGGCCCGCTGCGCCTTCGCCGTCAAAACCCTCCCGAAAGGAGCCCTCGTCGAGATCGAGTGCATCGCCGCCGCGGAGTAATCACAGGCTTTGTGTACAATTAAAAAGTCTCGGGTGCAAGAAGATGGATTCTGCACCCGAGACATTGTTTTCTCTGCACTTCGGGTGCAGATTATATTCATTCGCACCC
>CAVKYA010000144.1:0-6493 GCA_963660255.1 Bacteroidaceae bacterium
CGGCGTAGGTGTAGGTGATGCTCCGCCATATTCCCACAGCGTCAGGATGCTGCTGTGGAGCGTCCACCTCGACCTTCACAGGGAAGGTGTCGTCCTTGCCAAGAATATACTGGACAGGATCGATGTAGTGCTGTCCCATATCCCCGAGGCCGCCGGACTCGTAGTCCCAGTAGCCGCGGAACGTCTGGTGCACACGATGAGGGTTGTAAGGCTTGTATGGTGCAGGACCGAGCCACATATCGTAGTCCAGCTCGGCGGGAACAGGCTGAGGCACAAGATTTTCCTTGCCCGTCCAAAAGAACTTCCAGGTAAAGCCAGTGGCTCCGGAGATCCTGACGGTAAGAGGCCAGCCCAAAAGTCCGCTCTGCACGAGTTTCTTCAAAGGTTCGACAGTGGTGCCGAGACCGTAGAATGTGTCCTTGAAACGGAACCAGGTGTCCAGACGGAAGATTCTGCCGTACTTGTTCACGGCCTCCACAACTTTCTGGCCCTCGCCTATCGTCCTTGTCATAGGCTTCTCGCAGAATATGTCCTTGCCGGCCCTGCAAGCCTCCACGGCCATAATTCCGTGCCAATGTGACGGCGTGGCGATGTGTACGATGTCCACATTAGGATCGTGCACGAGATCCCGCCAGTCAGTGTAGGCCTGAAGCTTGGCGCCGAACTTCTCCACACCTTTCTTCAAAGCGTTGTCGAGGTGGTTCTTGTCCACATCGCAGACAGAGACCAGACGGCAGCGTTCATCGCTCGCGAAATGAAGGCCGCTCATTCCGATTCCGCCCGTACCGATAATTCCTCGTGTCAGCTGGTCACTTGGGGCGACATATTTCTTGTCTCCGCCCATAGCGCCGAACACATTACGTGGCAGGATCGTGAACAAAGCCGCTCCCACCGCCGTCTTCTTGATAAAACTTCTTCTGGATTCACCCATAGTGCTATTGTGATTAAATATTTTCGCAGATGCAAATTTACATCATTTTTCGCCGTATAGCATTATAAGCCATTCTATTTTTGCAAAAAGCCGGTCAATGACCTTCATTTACGCAAATAAAGAATGGCTTGATCTCATTTTTCCGTAGAACCGTCCTTTACAGACGGACATCCACGAACACAGGAAGATGATCCGAAGCGACGGTGACATCCCCGTCCTTGAACTCTGTAGGAATCTCAGAGCCGACCACTTCGTACTTCGCCCCGTTCCTCAACGCAAGGATGAAATCTATGCAGTTACGAGGATTCTTGGCCGGAATCGAAGGCTTGGCGCAGGAAAGGACATCCCATTCCTTGGCCAATTCGGTCAGCACGGCACTTTCCGGCGTGGAATTCATATCCCCGCAAAGGAACACAGGCTTCTTCACGGAACCGTATTTTTCCTTCAAAGTCGCATTGATGATCCTTGCTTGCTCCAGCATCGCCGGCTCGGAGCGATAATCCAGATGGGTTGAAGCGAAGACATATTCCTTTGTCTCGACAACACAGCAAGCCCTTGGCTCAGAGCCATCGCCCTTTGGCAGATGAATCGTGAAACTGTCAAGAATGTCCTCCGGCACGGCCACACCGATTCCGTATGAGCCGTCACGATAAGGCATCGCACTGCTGAAACGATAGTTCCAGCCTCCCAACTCAGCCACGAAATCGGCGAGCTGGTAATTGGAATGCCTTGTGTTGCAGCTGTCCAATTCGTTGACGGACACGACATCTGCCCCGAGTTCCTTCATCATAGCCGCGATCATAGGGATGCTGTTCTCGATCTCCTTGGAGAACGCCCCGACATTATACTGCACCAGACGTGTCACCCCAGAGGCCTTCCTATAGGTCTCGCTTGTGGCCGGACGGGTCGTCTTTCCCTGACCGCAGCCAATAAACAAGGCGGAACAAGCCGCACCCAAAATAATTGAATGAATATACCTCATATATCAGTTTTTAAAATTTGACATCCACGTAAACCGGAAGATGATCGGAAGCCTTTGAGACATCTCCGCAATAGGTCTTGCTGATTGTATGGCTTCCGACGACCTGCACCGGCGCTGATTTCTTATAATGGAATATGTAGTCGATGCATTTCGTTGCCGGAGCAGTCCCACCAGCAGTGTTCTCCTTGCTTGAGATGACATCCCAACAAGCCTCAAGCGCCTTTATCGCATCGGATGACGGGACAGAATTCATATCACCCAAATAGAAGACAGGCTTGGTGCGACAACAAAAAAAATGGTGGCGAGAAAGTTGATCGCCAGCCACCATTTCATTAGAGAGACACATTATATACTCTCTAAAACTCCACGTCAACATAGATCGGAAGGTGATCCGAGGCCGTTGTCACATCACCGTCATAGAATTTAGTCATTGTGTGAGCCTCTACCTTCTTGACAGGAAGGGATCGTTTGTAGTGGAATATGTAGTCAATGCAATTACGTGGTTTTCTTGAAGGGAAAGTGCTCTCGATGGCCGAAAGCAGATTCCAGGACTGTTGCAGAGTCTCTAACACCTCAGATGTCGGCTGGGAGTTTATATCGCCGCACAGGAACACCGGCCTTTCAGACCTGAAGTAATTCTCCTGAGCCCAAGCGTTGATAAGTTTTGCCTGAACCACCCGGGCGGCAAGAGACACGTGATCAAGATGGGTTGATCCAAGGATATATTTATCGGTCTCTATGACCGTTAGCACCCTCGGCTCCGCCCCCTCGTCCTTAGGAAGCGCGACCGAATACTTCTTCAGGATCTTGACGTTGCCGGGAACAATGCAGCCTTCCCCGTAAGCGCCTCCCTGGAAAGACATAGCCCTTCCGAAATGCCATTGCCAGCCTCCCATCGCTTTTGCCAGAAGATCAAGCTCATTAACGGGATGTCTGGTTGTCATACTGTCTATCTCGTTAAGTGTGACAACATCCGCCTCAGCCTCCTTGATCATTGCGGCGACCATATCCAGATTCTCGTGGAAAGGAAGATATTTCGAGAAATTGCCAACGTTGTAGGACATCATCCTGAAACTATTCGAAGCTTTTGGATAATAAGCGGTTATCTCAGGTTCCGGAGTCTCGTCAGGCGTGTGACTCTCACGGGAACACATTGTCAAAGAGGTCATTGATATTGCGATGACCCAAATGGAATAGTTGAAGTGTTTTAACATATCTGTAGTGTAGTGTGGTATTAGGTTTTTGTCTTAAAAAAAGGTGGCAGGAAACTATATCTTGCCACCTTGATATAATCGGCGTATGAATATTCCTATTCAGCCTGACGGTCATTGCGGCGTCCGCCACGGCCTCCGCGGCCACGACGGTCTCCACGATCGCCCCTGCGCTCGCCACGGTCTCCGCGTGAAGGACGTGATCCGCCCTGCGCGTTGGCTGCGGCAGCTGTGTTAGGAGTGAGATCCTGCTTGCCGTAACGCTCGCCGTTGCAGATCCACACCTTGATTCCGAGGGCGCCGACCTTTGTGCTTGCAACCGCAAGAGCGTAGTCGATGTCAGCACGGAATGTGTGCAGAGGTGTACGACCTTCCTTGAACATTTCGCTTCTGGCCATTTCAGCTCCGCCTACACGGCCGCTGATCTGGATCTTGATGCCCTCGGCTCCGACTCTCATTGTCGAAGCGATGGCCATCTTGATGGCCCTTCTGTAGGAAACACGTCCCTCGATCTGACGGGCGATGCTGTCAGCTACGATGTGGGCGTCAACCTCAGGCCTCTTCACCTCGAAGATGTTGATCTGAACGTCCTTCTTGGTAACCTTCTTAAGCTCTTCCTTGAGTTTGTCAACCTCGGCTCCACCCTTACCGATGATGAATCCAGGCCTTGCGGCGTGAATGGTCACGGTGATGAACTTGAGGGTTCTTTCGATGACAATCTTGGAGATGCTGGCCTTGGCGAGACGGTTGGTCAGATACTTGCGGATCTCATAATCCTCAGCGATCTTCTCAGCATAGTTACCACCACACCAGTTAGAGTCCCAACCACGGGTGATACCGATTCTGTTAGAAATAGGATTTGTCTTCTGTCCCATATTACTTGTTCTCCTCTACTGATGTTGGTTTCTTGACGTCGAGAATGATGGTGACGTGGTTGGAACGCTTGCGGATCCTTCCGGCGCGGCCCTGAGGGCAAGGACGGATTCTCTTGAGCGTGCGGCCTTCACCGACCATAATTGTCTTGACATAAACGTTGCCATTGTCCAGCTCCTTGCTCTGATCCGGATTCTTAGCCTCCCAGTTGGCGATGGCGCTGCGGAGAAGCTTCTCAAGACGGATAGACGGCTGCCTCTTCGAGAAATGAAGAAGGTCAATCGCGTGGTTTACCTCCACACCTCTCACAGTGTCAGCGACGAGACGCATCTTGCGAGGAGATGTAGGAACATCATTCAACTTAGCTATTGCTGTATTCTTTTTGGCTTCCTTGAACTTCTCAGCCATTAATCTTTTACGAGCTCCCATAATGAATTCTCCTTAATTACTACTTATTGTTGCCCGAATGGCCTTTGAATGTTCTGGTCGGCGCGAACTCGCCGAGCTTATGGCCCACCATGTTCTCAGTGATGTAAACAGGAATGAACTTGTTTCCATTATGAACTGCTACAGTGTGGCCTACGAAGTCAGGGGAGATCATGCTGGCGCGGGACCAGGTCTTTACGACCTCCTTCTTCTTGCTACCATCATTCATAGCAAGAATTCTCTTTTCCAGGGCTTCCTGGATGTATGGACCTTTTCTTAATGAACGACTCATAATCTTAAAGTTTAATTCCGTTTAATTACTTCTTCTTTCTTCTCTCGATGATGAACTTGTTGGAAGTAGCCTTAGGATTACGTGTCTTGTAACCCTTTGCAGGAAGTCCCTTGCGTGAACGCGGGTGACCTCCGGAGGCACGACCTTCACCACCACCCATAGGGTGATCAACAGGGTTCATAACGACACCACGGTTGTGCGGCCTGCGACCGAACCAGCGGCTGCGGCCAGCCTTTCCGTAAGACTCAAGATTATGATCTGCGTTGGAAACGGTTCCAACGGTAGCGCGGCAGGTAACAAGCACCATTCTGGTCTCGCCCGAAGGCAGACGAAGGATGGCGTAGTTGCCCTCACGGGCAGCGAGCTGCGCGAATGTACCGGCGGAACGTGCCATCGCGGCACCCTGGCCAGGACGAAGCTCGATGTTGTGCACGAGCGTACCTACAGGGATCTCCGCGAGAGGGAGGCAGTTGCCAAGCTCAGGAGCGACTCCTGAACCGGACTCTATGATCTGTCCTACCTTGATTCCGGCAGGAGCGATGATGTACTTCTTCACACCATCCTCGTACTCAACGAGGGCGATGCGGGCGCTACGGTTCGGATCATACTCGATGGTCTTCACTGTAGCCTTGACGTTGTCCTTGGTGCGGAGGAAGTCGATGATACGATACATTCTCTTGTGTCCGCCGCCACGGTAACGAACGGTCATCTGACCGGTGTTGTTTCTACCGCCTTTGCTCTTAAGAGGTTCCAACAAAGCCTTGTACGGCTTCTTGGCAGTGATTTCATCGAACGCACTGATAGCCTTGTTCCTGGTACCAGGAGTAATCGGCTTGAATTTTCTGATTGCCATTGCCTTGTCCCTCCTTAAATGTTACTGTAGAAATCGATCTTGTCATCACCTGCAAGGGTAACGTATGCCTTCTTGAAGTGATTGGCGCGGCCGCGGAGCATTCCTGCCTTGCTGTAGCGTGACTTTCTCTTTCCGTGATAGTTCACGGTGTTCACGTCCACCACAGTCACGTTGTAGAACTGCTCTACAGCTGCCTTTATCTGAAGCTTGTTGGCTTCCCTGTCAACGATGAAGCCGTAACGGTTGTACTTCTCAGTCATAGCCGTGAGCTTCTCGGTTACTATTGGCTTGATTAAAATTCCCATCTCTTTGCGCTTTTAACGGTTGACCCTGGCCGCGAGGACATCCTGAACACCGTCAACAAAAACAACTGAATTAGCGTTCATGATGGTGTAGGTGTTGATTTCGTCAACAGTGATGACCTTTACCTCAGGGAGGTTACGTGATGAAAGGAAAATGTTGTTTGAATTCTCCGGAAGCACTACGAGAACCTTTCTCTGGCCAGCCTTGAGAGCGTCAAGGATGCGCATGAGTTCCTTTGTCTTAGGGGCTTCCATAGCGAATGGCTCAACGAGGACGATAGCGTTCTCCTGCGCCTTGTAGGTGAGGGCTGAGCAACGCGCGAGAGACTTCAGCTTCTTGTTAAGCTTGAATCTGTACAGACGAGGCTTAGGACCGAACACGCGGCCACCGCCAACGAAGATGTTGGACTTCAAGCTACCGTGGCGCGCGCCACCGCCGCCTTTCTGGCGACCGAGCTTCTTGGTGGAATGAGCGTTTTCGCTGCGATCCTTTGTCTTGGATGTACCCTGACGCTGGTTGGCGAGGTACTGAACGACATCAAGATAGATTGCATGGTCGTTCGGCTCCACACCGAACACCTTCTCGTCAAGAACAACCTTCTTTCCGGATTCCGATCCGTCAA
>CAVKYA010000145.1:0-6490 GCA_963660255.1 Bacteroidaceae bacterium
GGTCTTTGCGATTTCTTCCCCTGACCATCCATCACGTCCAACAAAGGTTACCGTCTGGTCACCAATTTGAAGCCAGCAAATTTACGAATACTTCCTGACATTCCGGTCCTTGCCTTCTGACGTGGCGGACATCATCCTCTATATCAATAACTTCACTATACATTCCCCCATAAGCGCGGGCAGGAGAGCACTCATTCAAACACCTGATTAACAGCACGTTGCCCGCCACGGCATATTCATAAATACCTGCGGACACGGTTGTGGTAGGCTTTGTAGTCTATGTCTTTCCTTGAAAGCAGGAACCGCTCTTCCTGTAGGATCTGGAGGTGGAAAACCGTCACAGTGCAGAGCACGACAACCAGATGAAGCCAGTTTGCGAAGCAGAGCAGCAACCCGATGTAGGTCAGATCAAAGCCGACAAAAGCCGGGTTTCGGCTGACGCTGTAGATGCCGGAGGTGACCAGTCCAGTCTTCTCATCCGGGGATATTCCCGCCCTCCAACTGTCCCGCATCTGAAGCACGGCGGCTGTGAAGAACACCACTCCGAGAGCCGTCAAGACTAGTCCGACCCATCCGCACCACTGCGGAAGGAATGAATATCCCCGGACAACGCTCCACAACTCCACAATGACAATCAAGACGGAAAAGACCGCCAGCAGCCGCTCCACAGTCAAAGTCCGCTGACCTTTATTCCCACGCCCCATCTGATTGGTCCGGATTCCTTGACTCCTCTGACTGAACTGTTTAGCCAGATAGACTCCATAGAACCCGGCCATCAAGACCAATGATATTAACTGAAACACTGTCATACAATCACACCGAAGGAATATGGTTCAGGATCATCCCCGTGCATTTCCCTCGATGTGCAAATTTACGAATATTCCCGAGATACTCCAACGAACGGTCAACGCCCGTGCGTCTGGGCAGCATTTCCACGCACCGATGATGCCAGCAGTGTTTCTTCGTGCATCAACAGGATGTTTCCACGCACCAATGTACAACCTGTTACACGCCCGTGCGTCAGAGTAGCGTTTCCGCGCACTGACTATGTCAACAATGGGAACTCGTGCGCCAATAGGACGGTTTTACGCACCAATAGCACCGCCTGCTACTTGTCGTGTGCCACAAAGGTTCTTCCACTCAAGGAATGGTCGGCGGATTAAGCGTAGCTGTGCATTCCGCCGAGGAAATAGTTGACACCGAAGTAGGTGAAGAGGACGGATGCGGAGAGGATGAGGGTGTAGATGTGGTAGGCACGGGGAGTCCGCAGGAACGGAAGACGTGTGCGGTGAACGCCAAGGGACGCGATCAGAAAGGTGATAAGCGCCCAGGTTTCTTTCGGGTCCCAGTTCCAGTAGCAGCCCCAGGAGACGTTGGCCCAGACGGAGCCGGCGATTATGCCGGAACCCAAGAAGAACAGGGCCGGGTACATCAAGGCTTCGGACATCCGGGCCATCTTCGCGGAAGCCTCTCTCGATCCCCGAACCGGTCCCTGAGCCTGTCGAAGGGACTGGATTGGATCATCGCTCACCGGCCCTTCGACAAGCTCAGGGACCGGATTAGAGACTGGCTCAGCGATCGATTCAGGAACTGAAGTGCGACGCAAAGATGCAATCAGTCCACAAATTCCGTTGATCATAATGACGGCCAGAATGGTGTAGGAGAGCATCATCAGCGAGACGTGGATGCTCAGCAGCGGAGAGGACAGGACCGGCATCAGCTGGGTTACGGCTGGGTTGGCGTTTCCCATCGCGGAGACCAAGGTGGCAAGCGACGCGACTATGATCCCGAACGGCAGCATAATCGGAAACTTCCTAAAACTCAGCACGGCAGCCAGCATCGCCGTCCAAGCGATAGACAGCATTGTCTCCGCGCCGTTGGAAAAAGGAATATGTCCGCTCGCCACCCAGAGGAGTCCCAGCACGATTGTCAGCGCGAGGAAAAACACGAAAGCGGCGGCGATTCCTGCGGCCTTGAATATTCCGGGAAAACATCCGTGTCCTATTGCTGCGGATGAAGGGTTCTCTGAAGCCGCCAAAGTAACGAAGTGGCTCAGCTCTCCGCGAACCATCCGGCGCATCGCCACCGCAAGCATCACAAGACCTATGATCAAGAAAGTCCCGGCGATCGGAAACAGCGGAGGCAGAGAATTGTACGCCCGTTCAGCCTTGATGCAGTACGACGGCGGCAGACTCTCCCCCATCTTGCTCTCCTGGAAGCGGCGCAACTTCTCCAGCGACTCCTCCAACCTGTCATATTCACGGTTCACCACAAGCTCGAAGATATAGTCCATCGACTTGCGGACGAAAAGCCACTCCTCGTCAGCGATGCCCTCCGGCAGCCGGTCACTCTGCGAGTACCAACCCAACCGTCCTGTGCTGTCCCTAAGCGGGTAGATTTTCAGCAGGTCTCCTGAATATAACGCCTTGACAGTCGTCTCCTTGTCCATCGCGTCAACCGCCTTCTTCCGGTTGTGCATAAGAATATTCCTCCAGCTGGTGCCGTAGAACATCCAGCCCGTAAGCACCTGCTCGTCAGTCAGTCCCTTGACTCCGGAAGGGCCGTAGAGCTTAGCGCTGAAATCAGAGGCAAGGGTCTGGAGCGGGCATATTCTTCCGTGATACAGGACATAAAGTTTCCCGAACTCGGCGGCGATGTTTTTCGGCAGGACTTTCGGGGCAGCTGAGCCACGTTTTACCGGATTCTCATTGGCCGGAGCCCCACCATATTCAGAAATCCGGCCTTCGGAATTCTCCGCCAATGTAGCGGTTGCCTCCAAGCACAGAACAATCGCGATGGCCGATGAATATCTCAACGCGTTCCCGAAGAATCTCTTGAATCTTTTGTCCGTGAAGAAAAAGGCCAGAAGCCCAAGAAGCAGCAGCGCATAGCCGGTGTAGATCACAGCGATGCCGACCGGATCGTGGCTCACGGTGAACGTCACGCCAGCCTCATCGCTGTCATAATCAGTCTGATAGAAACGATAACCTTTGCAGGACAGGATTCGGTTCATCCTCACCTCGCCCTCACGGATGACGGAGCCGTTCCTTGTGAAACGAAGCCGCGAGCTGTAGTCCGACGCGGCATCCGTTCCGGAATGATAAAGCACCTCGAAGCCATCAAGTTCCACACTGAAAGGCAGTTCGAGAACATTACCGTCCTTGGTCTCGAAAGAGTCAACAGACTCCCCTTCGCGCACGTGAAGCGTCCCTTTCTTGGCCGAAAAGGATGTCACAAGCGCTCCCGCCAGAATCAACGCCAGCGAAAGGTGCAGCACCAAGGCCGCCGGCCGCCCCGCAAAAAGTCTCGTCATAATCAAAGTAAACCTCCAAAGTCAATCAGTTACAACTTTGGAGGATTTATATTACAGAATTAAATAGAGTCGATGAATCTTACAACCGCATCCCTTTCGGATTTTGATAAAGCGCGGAAATTCTCGACGGACTTGCGGGCGTCGCTCTGGGCGCTTCCGTGCCACATAATCGCCTCCACAACAGTTCTGGCGCGGCAGTCGTGAAGCCTGTCAACGCCGCCAGCGACCAGCTCGCTCAGGCCACGTCCCCAAAGCGGAGTCGTCCTGCACCAACCGGTACGGATATCGTTCTGCATAAAGAGACGATGCTGAACCATATCGGTGTACGGCCAGATGGTCTGATGAGGGTAACGAGGAAGTCTCGGATCGTTATCCTTGAAGAAACCGTTCGGGTCGGTCACGTTATCCTCGCCGGTCGTCCAGCTTGGACGGTGGCAGGTGGCGCAGCCGATCTTCGTGAAAAGTTCCTTGCCTTTGATGACCTCGGGATCGTCCATATCCCTGGCCGCAGGAACGGCCAAGCCTCTGTGCCAGATCATAAAATCGGCATATTCCTCATCCGTCATCTCCGGTTTGAGATCCTTGGCCATCAAGTAATTGTAGATGTCAGTCTGCACATTCCCCGTCTTGTTCTCGTCAGGGAAATATTTGTAGAAATCCTTCTGGACATCAGGATCCTGCGAGGCAACCTTGGCGTAAGTCGCCGTCATATAGTGGTAACGTCTGTCGCTTCTGGTGACATTGGTGATGTTCCAGATAGCGTTCGCACCGGCGGCATCCTGCAACGGACCACGGCTCAACGCATAAGTGAAACGCTTAGGATGGGTCGTTTTGCCGTAAAGGCTTGTCCACTCACCGTTCGCGAATATGGCAGGATTCAGTTTGGCACCGGCGGCCTCCTCCTTGGCATACTGTGCCTTGAGGTCATCGTCATCAATCGCGTCCAGAAGTCCCACGCCGTAAACGCCGATCGTGGACTCAACCCTGAAACGGACGTTTGAATATGGCACCGTCGTGGTCTCGCCGTTCTTCGTCACCTCAAGCGGGACATAAAACGCATCCTCAGGGACGACAACTTCCGGATAAATCAGGTCGTAAGGCTCACCGTCAGGAAACTGGTTGCCCCATTCGTCGGTATATTCAAGCCAATTGATCTTGATATTACTTTCATCGATCGGTGCCTTGAAAGGGGCGACAGCGAGAGTCTGCGGCATTCCAGTCACAGAGCTGAGATAAGTATCTGTATCGTCGGTGATTACCAGAAGGTAGCCGTTGCCGTTCTTGTCAGCCTTGTATTCAGTCTGACGTTTGCCGTGGCTGTAGTTCGGATGGCAGTAGAGGCATCCGCGGCGGACCATCAACGGACCGAGGCCGCTGAAAGCCCCGTCCTTGTTCTCGTTGAAATCCCTCTCAAAGAACATCTCACCATTTTTGAACGCCTGGATCATTCCCGCATTCTCAATCGCAGGAGTCGGCTGCTCGTAAGCCGAAGCGCTTGAGTTGAAAGCTGTTCCGAGTTTTCCGCCGGCGTACCATTCGTCACTCAACTCGGTTGGAGTCTCAGGTTCGTCTGTTCCTCCGTTACCGTTGCAGGAGGTGAAGGCAAAAAAGGTGGCCGAGAGTATCAGCAGTGATTTATTCATAATCTTTCAATTTCATATTGTTAAAGGATCAGCCGGAACAACCGGCCAATCCTTGGATATTCATTAAAAATTCCGAGAGTGAAAAACCAAACATTCACCTTAGTCATTGATCAAAGCCTGACGCGCGACCTCAAGTGCATCATTAAGATCATTACAGGCATCGATCGCCTCCTTGACCTTGGCATCCTTGTAGTTATTCACGAACGGCTTAGGCATCGCGGCGATCTTCTCAAGGCATTTCTCGATCGCGGAGATGACACCCTCATTGGCAACCTGATCAACACCGGCGAGATAGGCACTCACTGAATATGTCTGCGCGGATGTCGCTCCGAGCGCTCCGAAATAAGCGTTGCGGACGCTGACGATGTTATCGTAGAAATCCTCGATTGAGTTCCAGGAGTGAGGCGACTCGATGTAGTTCACATCCTCTCCTGTGTAAGGCTTGCCGATCTTCTGAGTACCGACCTCGTCCACGATGTCCTTGCAGCCCTCAATGATCTGCTCACTTCCGGCTGTAACTGATTTCCAAACACTTCCAGCCTGACCGCAAAGTTTCATCTGCTCACCGAAATCATCCTCCGGCTCCATCTCTGCCTCCTCGATCAGTTCCTTCTTGGCATCGTTGACGTTGTCAAGTCCGGCCCAGGCGGCCTCAAGCCTCGCGGCGCTCAGGGACAGATCCTTGGCGACAGCAGCGGCATAAAGAAGCTCCTTGGCAGGGATGGCGGAAGCCGCACGCTCATTGCCGTCACGGAATATGATATATTCAATGCCGTGGAATCCGACGAGTCCGTTGTTGAGGTTGGCGACCGTGTTCTCGATGTCGGCCATCATCTTCTCGCTGTCGAGAAGGTTCTCAAGGGCGGTCTTGTCCAGCGGCCAGGTGTCGATGTGAGGGTCGATGTAGTATTTCGACGCGGCACCGAAAAGGAATGCCTCGCTCCACTCCCAGTACTGGCGTGCGGATTTCCAAAGGTCGCAGGCAGCCTTGACATTGGCGTCGGTCGGTTCGGCCTGAAGTTTCTCGATCGCCGCCTGAAGCTCAAGCGACTTGTCAGCGAGATTCTTGTAGGTAGGGATAACAGTGTTGTCCACGAAAGTCTCGTTGACCTTCTGAAGCATTTCCTCCTTAGCGGAGGTCGGGTCTGTAGAATTCTTGTCGCAGGCCACAACGGCGAGAGCTGAAGCCATCAGCACAGCCGCAAATTTAAAACCTTGTCTCATAGTTGTTGTATTTTTGAATATTTACATATTAATCACCTCAAAAACCAACCGCTGAAAGCGATTCCAAGGGTGATGGAAGGTTCGTTGTTGAACGGGGCGACATAGAAGCGTTTTGAATATTCCGCCTTGATGACTATGTCCTTGATCGGGTACCAGTTGATGCCGGCGGCGATACGATGCTTCCCGCACCACTTGTAATCCAACACGCCGTCGGCCACCTTGAACATCGAGTCGTAGTACTCGTAGTGGGCGAAAGCGTAGCACTTGCTCTCCTTCTTGAAGAGCGAAAGAATATCATAGCCCACCTCGA
>CAVKYA010000146.1:0-6449 GCA_963660255.1 Bacteroidaceae bacterium
GTTCAAGTCTCTCAAGGAGTACAGCAATGGCGTTGAGTTCCAGGTTCTTGACGGTACGATGACCCGTATTGACAATGGTCACGTTGTCCCTGCCGGCCATACATCCAAGCCTAAGAATGATGCTAATAACTACGATTTCCTGAGGTATAAGAACAATACCGCTACCGTTGTTAGCTTCAAGGTTCAGATCCCTGTCAGAATCCACCACAAGTGGAGCCAGAATGACCTTGTTGTTTGGGTTGAGGGTACTGTTAACAGGACTGAAGGCGATTAGTTCATAATTGATTAATCTATTAATTTCCCCGGTTTGCGAAAACGAGCCGGGGATTTTTCTTCAATGACCTTGACCATCATATTAATATTACACTGAAAGTGCTGATGATGAGAAAGATAGTTTTGATTTGTCTGTTTATGATCGCCTATGCGTCCGGTGCATTTGCGGTCACACACGAGAATGACCGGCGGGATATTCTTTCCATCAAGCCCGTCTCAGGGGCGTTCAGTCCCGAATGGAATGTATGTATCCTTGGCGGCGGAGCCTTTTCGTTGGGAGAGGCTGATTTCACCGACCTTCTCTCGCCCGCTGCTCAAATATCTGTCGGTTGCAGGTTCAGCCGCTTGTTAGGTGCAAGGGTATCCTTCAGCGGTTGGCAGGCCAGGAACCGGTATAACTTCCCTCGTTTCGATTACAGCTGGAATTATGTGCGGTCAAGCGCGGAGATTGTACTGGATGTCACATCTTTGCTCGCTGGCTGGCGTCAAGACCGTGTTGTCAGTCTGAGTATGTTTGCCGGAGGCGGGGCGGCAGTGGGTTTCAGGAATATAGAGGCCGCCCGTATGCGCAGGAATAATCCTGATTTTTATGGCTTCGGGAAGTTATGGACTGGAACGAATATATTCTGGGCGGCGCGGGGAGGACTCGCTGTTGATGTCCGCCTTGCCCGCCGCCTGTCTCTTTGTCTGGAGTCGGATGCTGGAATATTCCCGGATGAATTCAATTCAAAGGTTGGAAAGGATGGCGGTTTCGACTGGCAGTTCAATTGTCTTGTCGGATTGAAATTCGGCTTTGGCCGATGAGAGGCGCGCTGTCTCGTAAGAAAAGTGAAATTAATTTTGAGAATATGTCAATTAATCTACAATGAATACGATGAGGAATTATTTCAAGATAGTAGCGATGCTTGCCGCCACGGCGCTTCTCGCTATGTCATCGCTGATGTCGTGCTCTGATTATCAGGATGAAATCAACAATCTCGGCAAACTTTATGAGGAGCACGAGCAACGTCTTAGGAATCTGGAGGATTTGGCAGACAAGTTCGGCAAACAACTTCAGAACCTGACCTCTTTGGTCAATGCTTTGGAGGGAGGGGACTATATCAAGTCTGTCGTGCCGATTGAGAATGGTTACACAATTTATTTCAACAAACAGGAACCGATAACAATTTACAATGGCAAGGATGGCCAGAATGGACTTGATGGAATGACTCCCGACATTTCGATCAGGCAGGATTCTGACGGATGCTACTATTGGACACTGAACGGTGAATGGCTTTTGTCCGGCGGACAGAAAGTACGGGCCAACGGTCGTGATGGAGCGAAGGGTGATACAGGAGAAAAAGGAGATACCGGAGAGAAAGGTGACAAGGGCGATAAAGGTGACAAAGGCGACAAAGGCGATCCAGGCAGCGCGAGCGGAGTTCCGATGCTTCGTGTCAATTCTTCCACGAATGAGTGGGAGGTCTCTGTGGATGGCGGCAAGACCTGGACTACCACGGGTGCCAAAGCGACAGGACCGCAAGGAGAGAAGGGTGAGAAAGGCGATACTGGAGACAAAGGTGATAAAGGCGACAAGGGTGATAAGGGCGATGCCGGCAGTTCCGGTGGTTCCGGTTTGTTCGCCGACGTGAGACTCTCGGAAGACGGGAAGACCTTGATACTCACAATGGCTGATGGTGCGGTCTATAATATTCCTATCGCCGTGAATGAACCTGAGCCTAAAGAAAAATACATCTGGGTTGGAGGTAATGTGATTGACTCTAACAATGCTTCCAGTGTCGGAGGAGCTTGGCTCAAGAAGGGGAAGGTTTCGTATGACTTTGAGTCGAAAGTGCTTACGCTTCAAGGAGTGGAGATAGAGACCACCCTCGATAACGTGGGAATCAAATCAGAGGTGAGCGGATTGACGGTCAATGTGATCGGCGCTTGCTCAATCAAATCCACCGCTTCAGCCATCAACGCCCTTGCAGACATAAGGATAACAGGCACTGGAACCCTTTGGCTTGAAGGTTCGGTTGGAATAATGCTACAGCCGGCATCATCGGTTACCATCTCTGACGCCGATGTCAGGGTGAAAGGCAAATGGGGAATCACCAGCCCTCAGGGAGGCGATGGCTATCTTAAGGTCGAGGGTACGAGAACTTATCTTGCCGTTGAAGGCACTTCCGGTTCGATCGCTGAGATTGAAGGTTTAGGCCTTGATGGATGCAAGATCACAGTACCGGAGAACGCTGTCTTTGACACTTATTTCGGTTCCGTCGTTTTGGATGGTGAGACCGTAAAGACACTTGTTGAGATCAAGAGTGTGTATGATCTTTCCATCGGGGGAGAGAAAGTCTCCGCTGACAATGCCGCCAGCGTCACAGGAGCGTGGCTGCGAGGTGGCAGTGTCTCCTACGAGGTGGCATCCAACACCCTTACTCTGACCAATGCCGAGATTGTCTCTTCCACAACGGGAATCGTATCCTCCATTGAGAATCTCAAAATCCGCGTGAACGGGAAATGTGACATCAGTTCGACAGGTTCCGCTATTGAGTCTTCTGGCTCTTTGAATATTCTTGGCTCGGGAACCCTGAACCTGAACAGTGATTCGGGCAGTGGAGTGGCACTCGCCGAGAATGGAGCCAGACTCACAATCAGCGGTTGTGAGGTGAATGCGGTCGGCAGGAATGGACTATCCGGCCTTGCTGACGGTCTGTCTTACCTTTCGGTCATCGGTGCGGACACGAAAGTCACGGCTACTGGCGCTCTTGGCTCTGTGGTGAACTTTGACACTCTTGATCTTGACGGTTGCGTCATCGCCGTCCCTGAAGGAGCGAAGTTCGATGCGGCCAATCGGGGAATAGTTTACGAAGGCGACATTGTCAAATCGAAGGTCGTGATAGGGAAGGAGTCCACGTACGATCTTTGGATAGGCGGTGTCAGGGTGACCGCCGAGAACTCAGCCAACATAACAGGCTCATGGTACGGAGGTGGCTCGGTTTCCTACAGTGCGGCCAATAACCTGCTGACTTTGAATAATGCGACAATCAGACTGACCGATGAATCCACAATCGGGTTGGACTCTCGTATTGATGGGTTGAAGATTCATGTCAGCGGCACGTGCTCCGTGGTCTCGAAGGCTCCGGCGATGTCAGTGTCCAAGTCTGTCACGATAATGGGTGGCGGAGTGCTGAATCTGGAAAGCGAGGGGTGCGGATTGTCCTTGACCGCCAAGGACTCAAAGTTTAATGTCGCCAAAGCGACTGTTAATGTCAAAGGCAAATGGGGCATTGTCGGCGGAAAGGCCTATAATGCCTATTTGGAACTTTCCGATGCTGCGGGAGAACTGTCGGCGGAAGGTGCCGAAGGTTCGATAGTGGACATCGGGGGAATATCTCTGGCTGACGGATGCGCCATCACCGTCCCTGACGGAGTTGTTTTCGATGCATCCCAAAAAGCTGTCGTGACAAGTGCCGGTGAGGTTGTCAAGGCGAAAGTGAGGATCGGCAAGAAATAAAAGCCGGAAACTGTAATAGGTCAAGCCATTTCATTCAGAACTTTTTAAGGGGCTGGTGAAGTGGCTTTCTTGTCATTTCCCGTTTCTATGACCACACCTCTTACTCTAAGGATGATCTGGTTGGAACTTGAGGAAACGAAGACCGAAATGGATTTGTCAAAGTTGCCAGTCCCAATCTGATTGGAAAACATAACCTTCATCTCGCCGCTCTCTCCAGGTTTTATTGGTTTTTCCGACCATTCCACCTGCGTGCAGGCGCACGATACTATCACTCTTTGTATGGCAATCGCCACATTGCTGTTGTTTCTGTACTTGAATATGCAGGTTTGTGGACCGTCGCTTTCGGAAATACTTCCGAAGTCGTGCACCTTGTGCTCGAAAGTCAGTGTTTTGGCCACCACCACACTTTGGCCTTGTGCCGCTGCGAAAGGGATGATTCCGTTCGGCAGTGCCTGAGCCGTCAACAGCAGGACACCGGACAGAAAATATTCAATAACAGCCATTTTTCTCATTTGCCTATGTTTTTGGATTCGGCTCTTTACGGACATCGCTGCAGGACTGCCGAATCGGTCGTGTCACTATGCGCAAGTCCATTCAAATATAGTGAATTATCGCCAAATATACTACTTTTTTCGCTGAGCTTGCCGAGGTGCGGTTACATCCGGTCGCAGAGCCTGTCGAAGCGATCTAAAGAACTGCCAACTATTCCGTTGCCATTTTCCAGGAGTCAATAGTCCGGGTCTTCGTGGAGATATTCACACCAACTTTGGCAAGCTCCAGCCCGTCTTCCGCCTTGTAAGGGATGAGATACCCCTTGTCGTCGATTTGCTTCAGCGCATTGTCGGCGGAGCCGTCCACCTTGAACTCGAAGACATAGAGCCGGTTCCGCGTCCTGCAGACGGCATCCGCCCGGCCAATGGCCGACTTGACTTCACTCTGAATATAATAGCCCAGCAGCGAGAAGATCAGGTAGATGATGGTCTGGTAGTGCTTCTCGGTCTTGTTTTCCAAGTCGTTCGGAACGCCGGCAAGATATGACTGCATTAATGTGAGTGACGAGTCAATGTCGTCCTTCCTCATTGTCGAGAAGAATCTCGCTACAAAACTGCCGCTGCTTGTGAAATATTGGCTTTGGTATTGTGAGAGAAGTCCTCTCGTGAATCCTAATTTGACTTCCCGGTTCGGGTATCCTAACGTATAGAGTTCCGTTGAATGGTCATAGCCTTTGATGGTCAGATAGCCTGTCTGGTAGAGCATCGGCAGCGCATTGTCGGTCAGTTCCGGAGAGACATCAAAATCTGATGCCGGAACCATCGGCAAATTATCCAATTCCGTTTCATCAATGTCGCTTTTACTGATTCTCTCAAGAAGGTATGTCGGTGTTCCTGTGTCGAACCAAAAGTTTCTGATGTCTTTGTCAGATAGTGCGTTGATCAAACTGTATGGGTTGTAGATGTCCTCAGAGCCATAGCAGAAATGATAGCCGTCGTAGTTACGTTTAAGTTGTGCCAGGATGTCGTCGTCTGAGATTTGCAGTTTTTCGGCCATTTTGTGTACAGGCTCCTTCAGAAGAGCCTCCAGCTCCGACTGCGAGATGCCGCAGATTGCCGAATATTCCGGCATCATAGAGATGTTTTTCAGGTTGTTCAGCTCGCTGAAGATGCTGAGCTGGGCGAACTTGTTGATTCCCGTGATGAACACGAACCTCAGGTACGGGTCAAGGCTCTTGATGGGGCTGTAGAAGTTGCGCATTATCTGCCGCATCGGCACGAGTCTGTCCTTGTCGTTCATCACGTCCAGCAGCGGAGCGTCATATTCATCAATTATTATGACGGCCTTCTCGCCTGTCTTGTTTACCGCCTCCTTTATCAGTCTTTCAAGCCGTGCGTTGACATCATCCCTTGCGATTTCCGGGTCGTTGCCGTATTCCCTTTCATACTCGGCCAGTTTGTAGCCAAGGTTCCTTACAAGCTGTTCCTCTGTCATGAGCTTCGCGGTGGACATGTCGAAGTGGAAGACCGGATGCCGTCTCCAGTCGGAGTTCATCTCTCCGGCCCTGAATCTGTGGAACAGATCTTTCTCTCCCGCGAAATAACTGTGGAACGTTGACGAGAGTAACGATTTTCCGAACCTGCGCGGCCGGCTCAGGAACACATACCTGTATTTATTGGATAGATCCGCGACATAGCCGGTCTTGTCAACATAGACATATTCTCCCTCGACTATGTCTTTGAAAGTCTGTATCCCGATTGGATACCTAAGAGTCCTCTCCGCCATATCTTCTCTTTTATATTATTAATAAGTATTGATGCCTCGTCCGGTCGCTGAACCTGTCGAAGCGTCCGTCCCCAAAGATAGCGAATATTTCCGTCAAATCCGCATGCAAAGTGTATGTCGGGGAGGCGGCTTTGCCTTGTGAATATGTCCGTCCTAAAAGTCTGTGACGGTGTTTCCCGTAGAAAAAGGGATGTCACTTCTAGGAACAAATGACTTTTTGACCCTTTTTTGACGATTTCTTGCAGAAAAATCTTGTTTATGAAAAATTAAACCCATATATTTGTCGTTGTGTTATGGAGTACCCTCATGTGAGGGCCGCAAAACATATTTATTACTAGAAGGAATAACGTTTAACTTTTTTTATTAACATTTATCCTTTATGAACAAATTTTTTAGATTG
>CAVKYA010000147.1:0-3228 GCA_963660255.1 Bacteroidaceae bacterium
GTATAGAAGACCGTCAGGAACTGAAAGGCTTTCTAAGCAACGGAATAAACACGATTCTGGTCTCGCCACGCAGGTGGGGAAAATCCTCACTTGTCAAAGTTGCGATGAAGGAGCTTGCAGAAGAAGACAAGAACATCAAGGTCTGCTTTCTCGACGCATTCAAAATACATTCTGAAGAAGAGTTCTACGATGCATTCGCCAGTGCCGTCATCGAAGGAGTCTCCTCCACTGCTGAAAAGCGATGGGGAGACTTCGTCAAATATATCAAATCAATATCTCCGACAATCTCCTTCAATGACTCTCCTACGACATCAGTGTCACTGAATCTCAGATTCGATCCGATCAAAAGCAATGCGGAAAGCATTCTGAACCTACCGGAAAAAATGGCTGAGGACAAAGGTGTCAAGGTCATCATCTGCATTGACGAATTCCAACAACTGGCGAACATCAATGAGTGGAAGAAACTTGTCTCCACAATGCGTTCAGTTTGGCAGCAGCAACATAGGACGACATATTGCCTGTACGGGAGCAAGATGCATATGATGACAACGATTTTCAACAACACCCAAAGTCCATTCTATAAGTTCGGACAGCTTATAAACCTCAAGTGTATAAGCAAAGACTACTGGATTCCCTACATCGTTGACAACTTCAGAAAAACAGGGAAAGAAATCTCTGCGGAATTGGCGGAAAAGATTTGCGAGACAGTCCAATACAATTCCTGGTATATTCAACAATACTGCCTGTTTGTGTGGATGCACACTGACGGAATAGTCAGAGAGAGTGATCTCGACAAGGAGCTGCAATTGGTGCTGGACACAAATGAAGAATCATTCCTCCGTGAAATTGACGAATTACCGGCATCACAAATCGCTATGCTTAAAGCCATCGCCGCAGGTGAGCAACATTTGAACGCGAAAGAGACCGTGGCTCGCTACAGGCTTGGACAGCCAAGGACTATCACTCTGAACAAGAAGAAGTTGATCGAAAAAGACATCATCGAGAAAAATAGAGGTAAACTCTACATTCTTGACCCGATGTTCGATCTGTGGTTGAAGCGGGAATATGGGCTATGATCGAAAATATTTAATGGTTGAAGACTTTGGCACGGAAATGGCATAAAGGGTAATCGACATAAATATTTTTACTCATAAACCAAAAACTGACTCAATAGTTATTTCATAAGTATTGAATAAGATTAGCCGAAGCCGGGTGAGAACCTCGCTTCGGTTTTGTTTTTTGATGTCTGAGCCCGAGGTCATCCACTTCGTGCGTACATCGCCTCTATCCACGCACGAGTGTAAGCCTATATTGCCAATCGTGCGCAAAACACACTTTTCCACGCACGGAAGCAAGTCCAAGTGGCCATTCGTGCGTAGAATCTAACTTTTGACGCACGAGCGCTACTCAGAATAAAGCAGGTATGGTGCACGATGGGCCTTGAAGTCTTCGACATCGGATGCCCAGCGAGCGGAAATCTCAGCGGAAGAAGAGCCGGACTCCATCATCGTGCGGAACCAGTCCACGCCGGCGAGGAGTTCAAAGAAGTTGTTCTTACCGAAGAACTTATCTCCTATATTCAGATTACGGTAGGCATCGATGACATATTCAAAATTGATTTTTTCAGCCCAGATGTCGGTGAGCGGCTTGCGGCGAAGGTCAATGCCGTGGCACTCCTCGTCCAGAAACTGCGGGCTTTTCGCGCCAGGGATGCTTCGAGGGATGAAGGAGAATGAATATCCCGTCATCGCCGGATGCCCGTAGGTCTCGAACGGGAACTGCGTGCCGCGGCCGAGGCTGACCACCGTGCCCTCGAAGTAGCAGGTCGAGGAATATAGGTACACCGCCCTCATGTCCTTGATGTTCGGGGAAGGCGGCAGGATGAGACAGTAGCGGGTGCTATGGGTGTAGTTCTGGCACGGAATAACGGTCAGGTCGCACGTGCCGTTCTCCAGCCATTTCTCTCCGTTGATCATCAGAGCCAACTCTCCGAGCGTCATTCCGTGGACTGTCGGGATCGGCAGCCAACCTACCCCGGACTTGAATTTCATATCGAGCACAGGGCCATCTACATAGAAGCCGTTCGGATTCGGGCGGTCAAGGATGATGACCTTCTTCCCGTCTCTGGCGCAGGCCTCCATCAGATGATGCATCGTGATGTAATAGGTATAGTACCTAAGACCCACATCCTGAATATCAATCACAAGGACATCAAACTTATCCGTTTTCTCCTTGTCTGGAATCTTCGAGCCGCCGCCATAAAGGGAAACGATCTCCACTCCGGTCTTCTCGTCAACACTGCTGCTGACGTGCTCTCCGGCATCGGCGTTGCCCCTAAAGCCGTGCTCGGGGGAGAATATCGCCTTGACATCCACGCCTCTCTCAATCAAAGCGTCAACTATGTGCTGGCCATACTCGATCTTGCCACCGGGAACAGACGGTTCAAGAAATGGAATCAGGGAAATATCATCGAAATTCTTCTCTTGGTCAGTCGCTTCGACAAGCTCAGCGACCGGTTGGAGAGACTGCCGAACCACGGTTGGTGAGCTCCGCCGAACCACAGCGACCGAAAGAGCCGGGAAGCACCCGCCATATTCAGCAAGCGCATCAGCCAACTTCGAGCCAGTCACCTTGTCCCCGACTATCCCCGTCTGGTTGCTGAACACCGCCACTCTCTTCCCTTCCAACAGCGGCAGGTACTCCTCAAACCTCTCGTCCCCCAGAACCACTTTCCTTGAATATGTCCGAGCGGAGACCCCGCCAGTCAACAGCATCGCTATTATAGTAATAATCAGAAATTTAAATCCGTGCCTCATAATCATTGGTTATTTTCAGGTTCAAGATACAAAAATTTGCCAACAAGACACAAAAAAAAGATTCGGACTTATGCACTTTAGGCTTGCGTCTAATCCCTCTGGTAACACTTTTTGCCTCTTCTGCTCCTCAAGAGTGTATCCTGCGCTCTTGGGAAACGTGTCCTCCGTTTTTCGTCTCCCGAGGGTGTTGCTGAACACTCTTGGGAGACGTTTTACCCCGTATATTTATTGCAAGTACTTGCGGTAAAGAATTGTCGGTCGCTTCGACACATCGGCAAGCTCCGTGACCGATGGATTACTGCATCGAGCCACCGACGAGGTCGAGGATCTCGGAGGTGATTTTTTGCTGGCGGCCCTTGTTGTACTCAAGGGTGAGTTCCTGAAGGAGGTCGTTGCCGTTGTCGGTGGCGAG
>CAVKYA010000147.1:3353-6411 GCA_963660255.1 Bacteroidaceae bacterium
TAAGGTCGGGCGCTTCGACATGCGGTTGGTGAGTTTGTCGAACCATAGGTCCGGGCGCTTCGACAGGCTCAGCGACCGGACCAGCGACCTTCCCGGCTTGGAGGTCAGCAGTGGCATCGGCAAGAGAGAGTGGCAGATATGTCTGTCGGGTGGTAAGCTGCGAGGAGGTGGATTTGTAGTGATTGTAAACGAGTTCCACCTTGTCGAAGCGACCTGAGACAAAGCCATCCAGAAGTTCCTGAGCCAAGGCCGAGGCCGCCTCATAGGATGGAGATTCAGACATCCTTGTAAAATCCGAAGGGCTTGGAAATTCGAGTTTCTTCATCGCCTCCGCCATCTTACGGCCTACGGAATAGACCGTGATGTCAGAATCACGAAGACCTGCGGCACGATATTCATTAATCACAGCCGTGGCCTCGCGGATGGCGTTGGAATTGAACGCGCCGCAGAGTGAAGAGTTGGAGGCGAAGGCGACAATCGCGACCTTATGCACCTCGCGCTGAGTCATTAATGAATATGCGCCGTCCGATTCCGTATGGTCTGGTTGGCTCGACAGGCTCACCAACCGGTCAGAGCTACTTTCAGAAACTGGAGTGGACATATTCACAGAGCCCATCAGGTCGATGAGCATTGAATGCAGACGCTTCTCGTACGGAAGCATATTCCCGATCGCCTGCTGCGCCTTGTGCAACTTGGCGGACGCGACCATTTTCATCGCCGAAGTGATCTTCAGCGTGCCGCTCACCGAAGCGATCCTATCCTTTATTTCCTTTAGAGATGCCATCTGAACTTATAATATTACGCCTTATGAGACTGCGCCAGAATTGATTTCACAACCGCAGAGGCCTCATTCTCAATGATTCCGGTGATTGTCTCGTCAATCTTGCCGGCCGACAACGGATCAAGCACATCCTTTTGATGCGCGGCCTTCATTCTGGTCAGGAACTCCGACTGGAACTCCGGTATCTGATCGATAGCGATCTCGCTCATAAGGGCGTGGGTACCACAATATAGAATCGCCACCTGCTCCCCTACCGGCATCGGTGAATATTGCGGCTGGATCAAGAGTTTGTTGTTCTTGCGCCCCTTGTCCAAAGCCATCGCCGTAACCTTGTCCATATCCGAAGAGAACTTCGAGAAAGACTCCAGTTCGTTGAACTGTGCCTGATCAATCTTCAGAGTACCGGCCACTTTCTTCATCGATTTCACCTGCGCGGCGCCACCGACACGGGACACGGAAATTCCAACATTAATCGCCGGACGCTGTCCCTGGTTGAAAAGTCCGGACTCCAGATAGATCTGACCGTCGGTGATGGAGATCACGTTTGTTGGAATATAGGCTGACACGTCACCGGCCTGAGTCTCGATGATAGGAAGAGCCGTGAGCGAGCCTCCGGCCTTGACCTTGCCTTTAAGCGACTCCGGAAGGTCGTTCATCTGCTCGGCGACCTCCTGCTGGTCTATGATCTTGGCAGCCCTTTCCAAAAGCCTTGAGTGGAGATAGAACACATCACCCGGATAAGCCTCACGTCCGGAAGGTCGGCGAAGAATCAGCGAAACCTCACGATAGGCCACAGCCTGTTTTGAAAGGTCATCATAGACAACAAGGGCCGAACGGCCTGTGTCACGGAAATATTCTCCGACAGCAGCCCCGGCGAACGGCGCGAAATATTGCAGTGCGGCAGGATCGGCGGCTGTGGCGGCGATGACAACCGTGTAGTCCATCGCGCCTTTGGCCCGAAGGGTCTCCACGATGTTCGCCACAGTGGAGCCTTTCTGTCCAATGGCCACATAGATGCAATATACAGGCTTTCCGGCCTCGTAGTTGGAACGCTGATTGATGATCGTGTCGATGGCGATTGCGGTCTTTCCGGTCTGACGGTCGCCGATGATGAGCTCTCTTTGACCTCGACCGATAGGAATCATCGCATCGATGGCCTTTAGGCCTGTCTGGAGAGGTTCGGTCACAGGCTGACGATAGATTACGCCAGGAGCCTTGCGTTCAAGAGGCATCTCAGTCAGCTCACCTTCAATCTTTCCAAGTCCGTCAAGCGGTTCGCCAAGCGGATCGACAACCCTTCCGAGCATCTTCTCACCGACCTTGATGGAGGCGATACGGCCAGTTCTGCGGACTGTCATTCCTTCCTTGATCTCGTCCGTAGGGCCGAGGAGCACGGCTCCGACATTATCCTGTTCCAGATTCATCACCACGCCTTTGACCCCGCTCTCGAATTCGAGCAGTTCTCCGGCCTCCGCGTTGGTCAGGCCATACATTCTGGCCACACCGTCGCTGACCTGCAAGACTTTGCCGATTCCCTCGAACTGGAGGGAGGTGTCGATGTCCTTCAGCTGCTCCAGAAGCACCTGGGAGATTTCACTTGGTTTTATGTTGTCCATACTAAACTATTCTTCTGTTCTTTTCTATGAATTGGCTCCGGATGATGTCAAGCTGGCGGGAGACGCTAGCGTCCAGGACTGTGTCCTCAACCTCGAAGACGAATCCTCCTATGAGGGACGGATTTACCTCGGTCTTGAGGATCAGTTTGCAGCCGGTCCGCTTCTCGATCAAATCCCGGAGACGGGACTCTAGAGCCGGTCGCTGTGGTTCGGCAGAGCTCACCAACCGTGGTTCGGCAGGCTCACCAACCGGTCGCTGAGCTTGTCGAAGCGACCCTTCGACAGGCTCAGGGGCCGAAGGAGTTGGTTCAGGGCCCAGCAGCGCAGGGTCAGCGACCACAAGACGGGCCCGTTTGATGTGATGGGCACGGTAATATTCAGTGATGAAAGTAGTGAATATCAGACGCACGTCGCCGATACGGCCGTTACGGAGCAGAAGTTCGAGGAATTTTCGCAGATCCTGAGCGAGAGATGTCGCTTCGACAGGTCGCTGAGCTTGCCGAAGCGATTGATTTGGTTGGGAAGTCCCTTCGACTGGTTGGTGAGCCTGTCGAACCACAGGGACCGGAGAGGACAAAGCCGCCTCAAAGAGTTCGAGCTTCTTCGCCGGAGTGACCGCAGGATCATCCACGGCACGCCGGAAATCAGACACCTCATCGAG
>CAVKYA010000148.1:0-3095 GCA_963660255.1 Bacteroidaceae bacterium
CCCTCAGTCACTTCGTGACAGCCCCAAGGGGGCATTGGGGAGCGTTCTCCCCAAACCCCTTGCGTCGCTACGCTCCTTATCCAGAACCTACTCTACATACTTATCAAGTGGGGGGAAAGTAACTCTACACTATCAGAATTCGAGACGCTGACCTTGATAGAAGTCCAGCAACTTGGCCGAGAACAGAAACTCGTAGCGTGCTCTGGCCAGATTCGATTCCGATTCCAGAAAACTGTCACGGGCCTCGTTGAACTCGGTGATGTTGGCCTTACCGTTCTCGTACTTCGCAAGCACGAGTTCGTACGACTCCTTTGCGCTTGCGTCAGCGTCCAGACTTGAACGGAACTTCTCCTGAGCCGCCACCGCGTTGTAGTAGGCCTGCTGGATCTCCTTGTAAAGGGTTTTCTTGCTGTTCTCCAACTGGAGCATCTGATTCGTCCTCGAAAGCTCCGCTGAACGGGTCTGATTGCGGGTCTGGAATCCGGAGAAGATAGGAATGCTGAGACTCAGACCCAGATACTGGCTGAAATTGTTCTTGATCTGGTCGGCGAACGGATCGCTGGAATGGCTGCTCATCGTGTAGTAGTTCGTTCCGAGACCACAGTTGGCCATCAGTGAAGGCAGACGAGCCCCTTTTGCGTTCTTTATTGAATATTCAGTGGCGTCCAACCGGAACTGCTCTGCTTGGATTGACGGCTTGCAGACCACCGCCTGAGCATAAATGCTCTCAGGATCGCTCAAAAGCAGCCCGTCAACCGAAATCGAAGGGCGCACGATTGAGAACCCTTCCGGATTCGGCAGTTCCAGCAACTGGCTGAGATCCAGCAGGGACAACCGTAAACTGTTGACAGCCTGCGTCTCCGACAGACGGCTCTGTCCAAGTGCCGCTTTCTGCTGAGCCACCTGAACCTTGCTGGCCTTTCCACTGGTTTCCATAGCCGAGAGCCTCTCGACCTGAAGCGAATCAATGCTGACCTGATTGCGGGCCACATCCAGAAGCTCCATATTGTAGAGAATCTGCACATAAGCCTGCGCCACAGCCACGCTCACATCCTCGCGGGCTTTCTGAAAGTCCGCCGTCACTGCTTTGAGATTCAGCTCATTGTATTTGATAGAGTTGTTGATCCTCAGCCCTTGGAACACCGGAACCGAAGCCCCGAGACTGAGTCCCGTGCTGGTCGTGTTCGTATTGGAATAGGTGTTGTCAGCTGTCAAACCACGTCCGAACGAGAAATTCTCGCTGGCACTGGCGCTGACATCAGGCAGACGACTGTTTCTGGACGTGTTCAACTGGATTTCCTGTTGCTTGACCTGAATCTCCTGCTGCTTGAGGGTAATGTTGTTCTCAAGCGCGTGCGCGATGCAGTCCTGAAGCGTCCACGACCTGCCGTCCTGTGCGGAAAGCCCCACTGTCACAAGGCCCAGCGCGATCAATGAATATATTCTTTTCATAACGTTACTTCTTGTCTGTGAATATCTGGTTTCCACGGACTTTCTGATCCTTGTTCAGCCCGCTCTTGATCTCTATCTTCACCCCGTCACTGAGACCTGTCGTCACAGGTTGGCGTTTGTATTGTCCCTCTCCTTCGGCCAGATAGACGAATGTGGAATCCTTCTCGAACGAGATCGCGGCCTCAGGCACGGCCAGAACAGAATCCACGTGCTCCAATGTGATCTCGGCGTTGGCGCTGTAGCCCGAGCGGATCTTCACGCTGTCAAGCTGGCTGACTCTGGCCTTGATCTCGAACTGGTTGGCACCGTTGTTCTGCACTGCCTTTGGGGAGATATATTCAAGGACAGCGTCCATCTCCACACCCTGCACCGCGCCGATGGTGATTTTCATCTTCGTGCCTTCATCGACCTTGCCGACCTCGGTCTCGTCCAGATTGCCTTTGAATATGAGGTCGCTCATATCGGCCACGGTGGCGATGGTCGTTCCGTCGTTGAATGTGTTGCTCTGTATCACAGAGTTGCCGACCTTGACAGGCACGTCCAGAATCAGGCCGGTGATGGTAGAGCGGATCAGCGTGGAGCTGGCCGTGGCGTTGCGCTTTGACACACCGTCCCTTACAACCTCCAGAGACTCCTCGGCGGCCTCTTTCTCCTCCTTGGCCTGATCGAGGGCCTGACGTACCTGATCATATTCCTCGGCACTTACCAACTGCTTGTCGTAGAGGGCTTTCTCGCGCTCAAAGTTGGTCTGTGCCTGCTCCAGATTCAACTCGGCGATGCGCAGACGGCTCTGCGCCGAACTGAGCGAACCCATCTCCGGGATGACCTTGACCTTGGCGATCACCTCGCCCTCCTTGACCTGATTGCCGGCCTCCTTGTAGATCTCGGAGATGATTCCGCTGATCTGAGGCTTGATGTTCACCTCGTCGCGCGGCTCGATGGTGCCCGTGATGAGGGTGGTCTTCTTGATGTCAGCGATCTCGGCGGAAAGCTCCTCATAGCGGATTTCCTGCGGACGGGACTTTTTCCAAAGGAAGAAGAATGTTCCCGCGAACACCAGAATGATGGCGGCGAACAGAATGTACTTGAAATACTTTTTCATATTGTTTGACTTTTTATTTCTGAATATGTTAGATAATTCATCAATGCTCTTTCAAAAACTTCGGCTTATTTGAATATGCTTACTCATCCCTCATTGCGTCCACCGGCTTGATGCTCATCGCTCTGGCAGCCGGTGCGAGTCCGGCGATAACTCCAAGAGCCATCAACCCTATGAGCGTTCCGACGGCCGTCCAGAAACTGATCTGGAACGGTGCCTGAAGGATGCCGTCTGTCGTGAATGCCAGCTCCAGTCCTTGCAGGATCAGAACCGAAAACAACAGGCCGAGCATTCCGGCCACAGCCGTCAGCAGTATGCTTTCCCAGATGATCTGCGAGAGAATCATCTTCGGGGTGGCTCCGATTGCCCTCCGGATTCCGATTTCG
Organism: Bacteroidaceae bacterium; assembly: GCA_963660255.1. Taxonomy (GTDB): domain Bacteria; phylum Bacteroidota; class Bacteroidia; order Bacteroidales; family UBA932; genus Cryptobacteroides. The sequence continues at coordinate 2,938 of CAVKYA010000148.1, forward strand.
GTCGTGCGCTCGCGCACTGTCACCATCATAATGTTAGAGACTCCGATCACACCGGCCAGAAGGGTTCCGATTCCGATCAGCCAGATCAGGAAGTTCACACCCTTGAACAGACTGTCGATCATCATAAAGAACATCTCCGTGTTGAGGACGGTGACCGC
>CAVKYA010000148.1:3226-6396 GCA_963660255.1 Bacteroidaceae bacterium
CTGCCTGCACCACGGAGATCGGAATCACGATGGCCTCGGTCTGTCGGCCTCCGAAACTTATGACACTGTGCTCATTGTAGTCAACTCCGATCACCTGATAATAGGACGGGCCGATCTTGATTCTTGTTCCGCACGGGTCTGTTCCCTTTGGATAAAGGTTTTCGTAAACCTGCTTTCCGATCACGCAGACCTTGCGTTTCTGCGCCACGTCCATCTCGTTGATGTAACGGCCATAGACTATCGTCGGTGTCTCGATCTTCGCGAAGTCGGCCTTCAGTCCCTTGACGTTGCATCTGGACGACTTGTCCTCGTAGGTGGCCTCACCTCTGGACCAGCTGAAGCATTGCGGCGACACGATGTCCAGTTCCGGAACCTTTTCCTTGAGAATCTCCACATCCTTGATGTTCATCTCCCAGTAGCGTCCCTTGTTGAAGCCCTTGTAAGGCTTGGACGTGTTCTGGGACCAGATCATCGCCGAATTGGACGCGAATCCTCCCATCTGCTCGCCCAACATTACCTTGAATCCGTCACCGCCGCCCAGCAGGAACAGCAGCATAAATATTCCCCAGAACACCCCGAATCCGGTCAGCAGGCTGCGTCCCTTGTTGCGTGTCAAGGTGTCAAGGATTTCCTTGAATCTGTCTATATCAAAAAATTTCATTCTATGAAATTTTAATAATTTCTTTCCACCCCTCAGTCACTTCGTGACAGCTCCCGGTGGGAGCGCCACCCTCCACCGCCTCCCTCGCCGGGAGGCCCTGTCGGCACTCCGTGCCTCCGAGTCTTTTATTATCTATATCGAAAAATGCCATTTGAATATTCCATTAATATATTCATCACTCGCTGCGGAGCGCTTCGATCGGACGGACCTTGGCGGCTTTGCGGGCGGGGGCGAGACCGGCCAGAGTGCCGGCGATGATCAGCAGGATCGTGGCTCCGACGCAGACGTTGAGTCCGACCGTAGGGTCTTTGAACACCGTCTGTTGGAAAAGACCGAAATCCATCACCATATTTCCGGAAATATGGTCGAGCCACTCATTGGCCAGCACGCCGAGCACCATTCCGACGTAGCCGAAGAACGCGGTAATGATGATGCTTTCCGAGATGATCAGCTTCAGGATCGCACAAGGACTCGCACCGATGGCCTTTCGGATTCCGAACTCGTGCGTGCGCTCCTTGACGGAAATCAGCATAATGTTCGAGACTCCCACGATTCCGCTCAGCAGAGTAAGGATTCCGATGATCCAGAGAGCTGTGCGGATCATTGACATTCCTGTGTTCATCTCCATACTCATTGTCAGGAGATTCCATATTCCCACAGCCCTCTTGTCGTCCGGAGCGGTGTTGTGGTTCTTGTTCAGCGAAGCGCGCAGTCTATCCTCGAACGCCCTGTTGTCTTCCTCGGAGTCAAGACCGTGGAACGAGAAAGTATATTCATCAATCTCCTTGCCTCTGTTGTAGATTGTCCGGATCGTGGTGATAGGGGCGTAGAGATTTGACCAACCGTTATCGTTCGGCCTCAGGATGCCGATGACCTGAAACATCGAGGAGTTGACCTTGACATATTTCCCGATCATCGCCTCCGCCGCGGCCGCTTTCTGGAGAGCCGTCAGCCCTTCCTCCTTTTCTCCCGTCACGCCCAGAAGTTCCCTCGCGTCGTTGCTGTCCATCACGATGACCCTCCTCCGTTCCTTGATGTCGATCTCGTTGATGAACCTGCCGTAGAGGAGGCTGAGTTTGTTCATTTCTGAATATTCAGGGCTTACTCCGCTGACCTGCTTGACGATATATTCCTTGCCGCAGCTGACGGTCAGGCTCGCCTGGGTGAGCAAGGTTCCGGCCTTATCGACATTGTCCGCGAAGTCAGGCCCGAGGGTGATGTCTATATCCTTGTCGTTCAACTCAATCCTTCTTCCTTCCTGCATTCCGTTGTACGGTTTGGAAGTGTAGCCTCCCCAGACGTTCATCGTGTTGGTCATATAGTCGCTGTTGTTGCTCTCAAGGGCGTGGATCAGACCGTTGCCCGCTCCCAGCAGGAAGATGAGCATAAATATTCCCCAAGCCACGGCGAATCCGGTCAGGGCAGTGCGGAGCTTGTTGCGCCTGATGTTGCTCCAGATTTCTTCAAACAGATCCCTCATCGCTTACTTCATTATTGTGCCTTCGCCGAACGGTGACGCGTCGTGATGGACGTTCTGCTCGATCTTGCCGATGACTCCGTCCTTGATGTGGATGATGCGATTGGTGAAATTGGCGACTCCGCTCTCGTGGGTGACTACGATGATGGTCATATTCTCTTTCTCGTTCAGTTCCCGCAGCAGGTTCATAATCTCCACGGAAGTCTTTGAGTCCAAGGCTCCTGTAGGTTCGTCTGCCAAGATGATCTCCGGCTTGGTGATCAGCGCGCGGGCGATCGCCACCCTCTGCTTCTGGCCTCCGGACATCTCGTTCGGATAGTGGTCAGCCCACTCTTTCAACCCAAGCCTTTCCAGAAACTCCATCGCCATTTTGTGACGCTTCTGCCGTCCGACACCCTGATAGAAGAGTGGCATCTCGACATTTTCCGCCGCCGTCTTGAAGCCTATCAGATTGTAGGACTGGAATATGAATCCGATCATTTTGTTCCTGTATTCAGCGGCCTTGGTCTCGCTGAGGTTCCAGATGAGGTTGCCGGCTATGCGGTACTCGCCCGAATCATAGTTGTCCAAGATTCCGAGAATATTCAGAAGCGTGGATTTTCCCGATCCCGACGCTCCCATTATGGAGACGAACTCTCCTTTATCTATGGTCAGGTCAATGCCTTTCAGCACGTGCAGAGGCTGCGCACCCTGATAGGTCTTGTTGACATCTTTTAGTTCAATCAGCATTTGGTTGTTATCTTTTTTTGCCCCGGAGGGCTGTTGTTTCATTCTTTGGTCACTGACTCTGTGCCCTCAGCCACTGACTCTGTGCCCTCAGCCACTGACTCTGTGCCCTCAGCCACTGACCCTGTACCCTCAGCCACCGAGCCTGAGCCTTCGGTCACTGAGCTTGTCGAAGTGACCTTTCTCTCATTTCTGGCCTTTCGGCCTTTCGGCACTTCGGTGCTTCGGTGCTTCGACAAGCTCAGCAACCACAGCAACCGCAGCAACCGCTGGTTCAGTGACCGTATATATTTACCGCTTTTGTGT
>CAVKYA010000149.1:0-2255 GCA_963660255.1 Bacteroidaceae bacterium
GAATATCCACTCCGTAAGGGCAAGGCATACAGTACTTGCAGTCGTTGCAGTTGATGGTCGGGAAGCTGGCCATTATGCCGGCGATCTCGGTGCCGAGGAATTCCTTCTCCTCGTCTGTCAGGTATTTGAAGTCCTTGAATGTGCGCAGGTTGTCCTCAAGGTGTTCCTGATAGACCATTCCGCTTAGAACCGTCAGGATTCTCGGGTATGAGCCCACGAATCTGAACGCCCACGATGCCAATGAGGCTTTAGGGTCACGCTCTTTGAGCCTGTTCACGATGCTCTCGGCTGGATTGGCCAGGCGGCCACCCTGAAGAGGCTCCATAATCACGATCGGAATCTCCCTCTTGTCCAGTTCATCGTACAGATACTCGGCGTTGACATTGCGTTGGCCGTCAGCGTGTTTCCAGTCGAAATAGTTCATCTGGATCTGGACGAAGTCCCAGTGGTACTTGTCGTGAAGTTTGAGAAGCTCGTCGAATTGCTGCTGGTTCCCATGGAAGGAGAGGCCGAGCTGGCGGATCTTGCCTTTCTCACGGTCCGCCTGAAGCAGATCCATCATTCCATTGTTCACAAACCTGTCATCGAAAGCCTCAAGGCCTCCACGTCCGAGAGAGTGAAGCAGGTAGTAATCCAGATAGTCGGTCTGGAGGTACCTGAACGAATCGTTGTACAGTTTCAGGGACGCTGCTCTGGAGTGGTCACTGAAATTGGACAGCTTCGTGGCGATGTAGTACGAGTTCCTTGGATGTCTTGCAAGGGCGTTGCCGACAGCCTCCTCGGAAAGCCCCTGAAGGTAAACCGGAGACGTGTCGTAGTAGTTTACTCCGTGAGCCAAAGCATAGTCAATCAAGTTGTTGGCGTTTTCCTGATCCACGATGTCCTTCCCGTTCTCGTCCTTCTTCATCGTGAAACGCATACATCCGTAGCCAAGCAGGGAGACCAGATCCTCGTTGCCCGGATTCTCACGCATTTCCATCTTGCCGTTCTCAAGGACATCCTCAGAGTCACCGCCAAGGATGGCTTCGGCTGTTTTTTTAGGGGCACAAGCTCCGGCAAGAGCCACGGCTCCCACGGCCGCTGTTCCAGCACCGGCCCGTTTGAGAAATTCTCTTCTATTAATATTCTCGTTCATATTCGTTGATTTTGTAGGGACAGTCCTTTCAGGAATATATTCCTTTTGGGAACAGTCTCAAAGACCGGTAATTATGCGTTATGATGAACACCGTACCCATTGACGGTGATGGCGCTGATTGGGCGGGACGGGCAGAGATTCTCGCACGCTCCGCAGCCGATGCACTTCTCCTCGTTGACTGACGGGATTCTTGGACTGTTCTCGTCCTCAGGGTTCTTCTTGACCATACTGATGGCTCCGACAGGGCAGTGGCGGGCGCAGTTGCCGCAGCTTACGCCGTCACGGTTGACAACGCAGAGGTCGTAATCCACACCGGCTGTACCGACTTTCCAGTTGGTCTTTTCCTCCGGGGTGATCTTCAGGATGGCTCCCGCAGGGCAGACCTCGGAGCATTTCACGCATTCCGGACGGCAGTAGCCCTTCTCGAATGACATCTCGGGCTGCATCAGATGTTCAAGCTTTGATGACGGCCTGAGGACATTGTTCGGGCAGACGGTCACGCAGAGCTGGCAGGCTGTGCAGTGTTTGTAGAACTTCTCGACACTCTCTGAACCGAACGGAGTGACAGGCGTTTTTCTGTTCGGAGCTTTCTTTGGAAGTACCTCGGCGAATCCTCCGTCACGTTTCTTGTCTTTGATCTCCTCTTCTTCGGCCCTCATCGGAATGGAAGGCAATAGTGAGCCTCCGATTACAGCCGCACCGCCTATCAGGAACGCCCTTCTGCCCTTGTCCGTCGCTTCGACAGGCTCAGCGACCGGAGATGCCGCACGATGAGTATTGGTCACTGAGCTTGTCGAAGTGACCGAATGTCCCCAAGCAAACCGGTATTTGAGCGCACCCAACCGACACGAGTCAATGCAGTCAAAACAGTCCACACATCTGCTGTAGTCAATCTTGTGATTGTCAACATCAATGCACGCAGCCTTGCACTTCCTTTCACAGGCGTGGCAGCTCTTGCACTTTGACTTGTCGATCACTGGACGGAACATCGCGAACCGCGAGAAGAAGCTCAACGTGGTTCCAACCGGACAGATTGTGTTACAATAGGTTCTGCCGTTTCTCCAGGCGAGGACCACAACGACAACAAAAGTCACGGCCGCCACGATCAAGGTCGGCAGGC
>CAVKYA010000149.1:2755-6383 GCA_963660255.1 Bacteroidaceae bacterium
ATTTTTCGGAGCATAGTGTCTATAAGCCAAAATGTTCCGTAAAAATAATGAAAAATTTTGAAATGATATTAATCCAGAATCACAAGCGCGATTGACTTGTGCGAGAACGTCAGCTTGACAACATCCGATGACGCGCGGTTGAGGGTAGCCTGCCACCAATTGTCAAAGACAACACCGCTGGTCTGCCAAGCCAATCCTTCTGATTTGATATTCAGAGAATTGTCAGGACTGAATATTGACACGCTCCTCCCTTCACCGACAAACAGCTCGCAGGAGTCCGTCAATGCGAAAGCCGTGGAGTAGTCGGACACCACATCGACATATATCCCGTCATCCTCAGGATTGCCGCTGGCTCCGTAAAGTCTGGCATATTCCATGATCTGTCCAAGGTTGCCTATGGTGTGGGCCTCCCGTTTGCCTGTCGCGCCAAGAATATGCACAGTCCTGACCTCCGGCCAATGCTTCAGCAGGTGACGGAACGCCTTCGTCTGGTCGTTGGTCTCCTGCTCCTCCTCTCTTACCGCGATGCGGGAATATTCCTTGATCCGCTTCTTGGAAAGAGAGTCCATGTCTCCGATGATCACATCCGGCTCGCGGCGTTCATTGAATATCTTGTCTCGGTTCAAGAGAAACGCTTCAAGCGCCCCGTCGCAGCAGATGATGACATCGGCTCTGCGCAGAAGTTCGCGGGGATATTCCTTTTTCGGGAAATCGCCTTTGCAGATGATGACGGCTTCCATCATGCCTTTGTCTTGGCTATCTCGGCCTTGGATGTGCCGGCGGTCGTGGTGTAGAGCTCCGGTTCGCGGAATCCGGCGAGGAAGGCCTTGATGTCCATCCGCTTCTTGCCGGCTATCTGCACGTCTTTCAGAGAGATGGCTCCGTCGGTGGTGGTGATGTACAGGTAGGTCTTGCCGTCGGTTATGATTCTGCCTGGAGTTGTCCCTTCGACAGGCTCAGGGACCACACCGACTGGTCGCTGAGCCTGTCGAAGCGCACCGGTGAGTACGGAATCATCAACCTTTTCGGCCGTGAATATCTTCAACTGAGTCGGAGTGCCACCTTCCTTGACAAGTTCCGTGAACGCCGCCGGATAAGGACTCAGACCGCGTATGAGATTGTAAATCTGCTTGGTGGAGTCGTTCCAGTCGATATGACAAAGCTCACGAGTCAGCTTAGGCGCAGGCTTCAGCACCTCCGATCCCTGGATGAAGCTCCTCTGCACACGGGTGTCCACATTGCGCTCGATGATGCCCTGAGTCGTCTGCACAACCAATTCGGCTCCGATCTCCATCAATCTGTCGTGCACGTCCCCGGCCGTGTCCGTGTCGGAGATGTTGATCCCCTGGCGCAGGATGATTCCGCCCGTGTCAATGTCCTTGTCGATCATAAACGTCGTCGCTCCCGTTCTGGTCTCTCCGTTGATAACAGCCCAGTTGATAGGAGCCGCTCCACGGTACTGCGGCAGAAGCGCGGCGTGCAGGTTGAATGTGCCAAGCTTAGGCATCCCCCAAACCTCTTCAGGCAGCATCCTGAAAGCCACCACGATGAAGAGATCGGCCTTCAAATCCTTAAGTTGCTTCAAGAACTCCGGATCCTTCAACTTTACCGGCTGTAGAACCGGAATTCCGCGCTCCACAGCGAACTTCTTGACCGCGCTTTCGTTGACTTTCTGTCCGCGGCCGCTTGGCTTGTCAGCCACAGTGACAACACCGACAATGTTGTACTTCTGCTCAAGGAGAGCCTGCAATGGGGCCACCGCGAAATCCGGTGTGCCCATATAGACGATTCTTGTCTTTTTGAATATTCCTGCCAGCATACTCTTAGTCTTTCTCCACCAGTTCTTTAGACTGTCCAAATTTGAAATGTCCGTGTCGTGGACCGCTTTCCACGTCAGGAACAAGCCTATCGGCAGCAGGATCAGCGCCGACGCGAACGCTCCCATAAACGTGCTGATGCTTCCGTCCCTCGCCAGCTTGACACCGGTGATGTCCACGATCCAGTAGAGGACGAAGAACAGCAGTGAGACTATGGCCGAGACCCCGATGCCTCCTTTTCTGATCAGGGCTCCGAGAGGGGCTCCGATGAAGAACATTATGAAGCAGGCGAAAGCCTGGCCGTAACGCCTTAGGAACTCAAGGGCAGTCCATCGCAGGCGGACCGTGTAGTCAAATGCCCCGAACTCATAGCTTTCAAGGTTTGACTTGAGCTGCCTTGCGTTGTCCGCCGCCCTCTCCAATGCCTGCGCCGTCGCCCTGTCGTCAGTGAACCGGAGATATTCAGGATCGCTGAAATTCCTTGATATTCCGCAGGATGTGGTGTCAAGCTGTTTGTTCTGGGAGAACAAGTATGACGCTGCTGTGGTGTAAAGCTGCTGAGACTTGGTGCTGTCCCTTTGGGACATCAAAGAATCCTTCTGGGTCCTGAGCTTCTCCAATGGCAATGCCTTGACCTGATCCCCGTACCTTGCGCTGTCCGATTTCTGGAACGCATAATTCTGCAGAGCGATGACCATCTCCTGTCTCGAAAAGTCAATCTTCTGGAGTTGCAGGGAGGTGTCCCGGTAATTCTTCTCGTTGGTCTCCTGATAGTTGGTGCCGTTGTACATCCTGAATGTCAGGTAGGACTTGTCCTTTGACATCTTCATTATCGCCGAATCGGCCAACGTAAGACGTGTGTTGCCCTTTCCGTGATGGTCGTAGAGCATCACATCCTTCATCATCCCAGTCTTGTCGTTGCGGCTTCCGACCCGGAGGACATAGCCGTCAACCCCATCGTAGAACGTTCCGGAAGGGATCTTGATCTCTTCCTTGGTCTTGCCGATGTCGTCCCTCAGCGTGAAGATCTCGTTGTAGGAGACAGGCACGAGGTTGTTGATGACGAAGAACGTGCCGATGCTGATGAAGAACGAGGCGATGAGAATCGGCAGCATCACCCTGAGAACCGACACACCAGCCGCCTTCAAGGCTATGAGTTCGTTGTTCTCGCCCATATTCCCGATGGTCATCATCGAGGCGAGCAGGGTGGCCAGCGGCAGCGCCAGCGGCAGCACGGTGCAGCTTCCCCAGAAGAGAAACTCCGCCACGATGCCAAGGCTCAGGCCTTTCCCCACCAACTCGTCGATGTAAACCCACAGGAACTGCATCATAAGGATGAAGATGACCACAAGCAGGATCATAAAGAATGGTCCTATGAATGAGGTCAGTATGAATCTGTCGATCTTCTTCATCCCCGAAGCTTTGTTTTATGAATATACAAATGAATATGCCCGTGTCTATGCCGTGATGATCTCGACCATCTTGTCCAGCGCGGCCTGGAGTCCGTCGATGTTCCTTCCGCCGGCTGTGGCGAGAACAGGCTGTCCTCCGCCACCTCCCTGGATGAACTTGGCGGCCTCACGGATGTCCTTAGCGGCGTTGTGACCGGCGGCCACAAGGTCGTTGGAGTACATCAGGGCCAACTGTGGTTTCCCCTCGTGCTTGAAAGCGGCCGCGAACGCGAAGTTCTCCACTTCCTTCTGGAGGATTGATGCTGCCTCGCGGAGCATGGCCGGGTCAACATCCCGGCTGAACCTAACAACTTTTATTCCATTTATCTCCTCGGCGTTCTCGGAGATCACTTTCGCGAA
>CAVKYA010000150.1:0-6342 GCA_963660255.1 Bacteroidaceae bacterium
ACGGTGTGCCTGCCCAGACAGCCAACCCTCTTTCCACCATCAACCCTTCCGACATTGAGAGTATCTCTGTCCTCAAGGACGCGGCGTCAACCGCGCTCTACGGTTCACGTGGTGCGAACGGTGTCATCCTCATCAACACCAAGAAAGGCAGTGAAGGCAAGACCCAGGTGACATTCGACACCCGCGTCGGCTGGAACAGCGTGGGGCAGTTCAACATGTCCAATATGACCGATGCGTCCGACATTTACGAATATGCCTGGCTCTCGATCTACAATTCTTACCGCTACGGTGTGGATGGAACAGGTAGGCCTGGAGTTGATGAGAACGGAATCCCTTACACTAACTTCCAGAACCCTAACCATACCCACGAGGAGGCTGCCGAGTTCGCTTCACAGCACCTTTTCAACTATGTGAACAGCGAGACGACTTTCCAGCGCAACTCTCTCAACAACGCTCTCGTGTATGATGTTCCCGGTGCGAGGTATGTATTCTCAGGAGGTACAGGCACAGCACGTTCATCCACAATGATGGACGCTTATCTTGTCAACACAAACGGCAAACTCAATCCTGACGCGAAATACTTCCTGCCTAAGGACAGCAAGTACAACAGCCTCTTCAACACCTCATTCCGTCAGGAGTACAACGCTTCACTCAAGGGCGGCACCGAGAAACTGAACTATTTCGCATCTTTGGGATATACTTCCGATCCGTCTTACATACCTACGTCATCATTCGAGCGCTACAACGGACGTGTCAGCGTGAACGCCCAGCCGCTCAAGTGGCTCAAATTCGGCAGCAACATCGGCTACACCCGTACAACCACCAATGAGATGGCTACCCGTTACGGACGTAACGCCGGTTCAGCCGGTGGAAACGTGTTCCGTTATGTGAATGGTACATCATCCCTGATTTCCATCTACATGCTTGACGAGAACCACAACTATGTATATGGTTCCGACGGCAAAAGACTCGAGAATGTGACCAACAGCACCGAGACTTATTCTCCTCTTGGCCCAACCACAGGAAACGCATTCGGAAAGGGTGTCAACGCTGAGTTTGACAAGAACAAGAACGAGACCGTGCGCAGCATCTTCACAACCAGATCCTACGCTCAGGTTCTCTTTACAAAGGATCTCAATCTCCTTGTGAACTTCAGCTATGACTCCGACAACACCGATTATCTCCGCTACCGTGCCGCCGGCACCTACAACGGAGGTGTGAACGGAGGTCTCAACAAGACTCTCACAAACAGGTTCATCCTCAACAACCAGACCCTCCTCAACTACTCGCACGACTTCAAGAGCGGTCACCACGTGGATGCCCTGCTCGGTCACGAGTGGAACAGCGACAAGTACCATTCTGTACTCTATGCCTCAGGTTATGAGCTCATCCCTGGATGGATTTCAGGCGGCAACTTCATCGGACGCTACACCAACGGCGGCACCACCCTCTCAGGCTCTCCAAGCTGGAGCCAGTACGAGGTGAATATGGAGTCCTACATCGGACGTGTGAACTACAACTATGACGAGAAATATTACTTGAGCGCCTCGATCCGTAGGGACGGTTCCTCCAAGTTCATGAACAACAAGTGGGGAACATTCGGCTCCGTCGGAGCAAGCTGGGTAATCTCAAGGGAAGGTTTCATGTCCGCGACGAGTTCTTGGCTTGATTTCCTCAAGGTACGTGGAAGCTATGGTGTCCTCGGTAACTCCAACGGAATCGGCAGCTACACCAACCACACTTGGTCTTATTCAGCCACCTCATACCAGCAAGCGACAAACGGTACCGGTATTCCTGCCGGCTACAAACTTACCAGTGGTGCACTTGTGAACGACCAGCTCACTTGGGAGAAGAACAGAGAGTTTGACCTCGGTCTGGATTTCGGAGTGTTGGGCCGCAGGATCAACGGTTCGATTGATTTCTACAACCACGTTACCCCTAACGCTTTCTACAGCGCCAACTACTCCGCTCTCGCGGGATCGGGCAGCGAGACTCTCCAGCAGAACGCGGCTGTTCTCCGCAACCGTGGAATTGAGCTTGAACTCAGTGTGGACATCATCCGCACAGATGACATGACCTTGAATTTCACCACCAACGGAACCCACTATAGAACAACTCTTATTGATGTCCCGGACGAGAATATTCCTGACAACACCAACCTTGACCTTCCTCAGGGCACTTGGCAGGCAGGTGTAGGCTCATTCTCCAATTCCGGAACCGGTGGAGTCAGCATCGGTTATCTCCGTGGCGAGGGCCGCGACTGGTACAACATCTATCTGTACAAGTACGCCGGTGTGGATCAGGCCTCCGGTCTCCCAATGTACTGGCACCGCGTGACCAACGCCGATCTCGGCCTCAACGACGACGGTTCGGCCAGATCCGCCGGATACGATCACGGTGGACGCTACAAGGATTTGAAAGCAGGCGAGAATGTGAAGACTCTTGTGAGCGGGGACGCTTCTCTCTATGAGATGGGCAGCGCGACACCAGACTGGATTGGTGGTTTCAACATCAATTTCCGCTACAAGAACTTCGACATCTCCACACAGTTCGCCTACCAGCTCGGTGGCAAGTTCTACAGCACGGAGTATGGAAACGGTCTTTACGACAGCGGTTATGTCTCAGCGGTTTCAGAACAGAAGTCAACAGATCTTATCGGCGACACATTCACCGAGAACAACCAATCCGCCTACTTCCCGATGCAGTGGTGGAACACAGACTACTACAATGGTTCCACTTTCGGTTCTTGGAAGTACACCGACATGGCCCTATTCAGCGCATCTTATCTGAAGTGCAAGAACATCACCATCGGTTACACACTTCCTAAGAAGGTTCTCAACGCGATAAAGGCAAACGCTATCCGCGTCTATGCTTCCGCCGACAATCTCTTCTATGTTTCCGCCAAGAAGGGTGTTGATCCGTCGATGTCCATCCTGGGTGGTTTCGAGGTCGGACAGTATGTCTATCCTTCTATGAGGACAATCTCACTCGGAGCGAACATAACATTCTAAAAACACAGTTTGAAATGAACAAGATTAAAACAATAGCCGCATTCGCGGCAGCATCACTTTTGGCATTCCAGTCTTGCTCGGACATGCTGGATGTCACAAACCCGAATTCGTTGAACGACGACCAGATAAGGGAATTGCTCTCGAGTTCCGATGAGGCGAAGGTGAACGCCACACTTGAAGCCATAGGCTCGGGTCTTGAGGCGTACATCTGTCTGGCCCACGAAAAGTTGTCGGGTGGTTTCTCCAATTCTTACGCCAACGAGTTCTCCGTCCACCTCTCCCGTAACGTAGAGTGTGAGAATATGATCTATGGTGATGTGGCTAATTCCATCTCCAGCGGTTGGGCAAGCTACTACAATCATACTTTCAATGCGGCGGACAAGAACGAGACCGCATCTTGTTACGGATGGTGGTATAGTTCATCTTACATCATCGCGCAGGCGAACAAGGCAGCCACCTACCTCACGGACGAGGTTGCGACCTCACCTAACGCGCTTCCTGCCGTGAAGACTTACGCCGCGCAGGCCAAGACTCTCCGCGCTTATGGTTACCTCCAACTTATGGAGCGTTTCCGCAAGGCGTACAAGTACGGCGGCAGCGAGCAGCAGGGCATGCCTATTTACACCAAATATGCCTACAACACCCCAGTAGCCCCGATGTCAGCCCAGGAGACATGGGAGTGGATCATCAATGAGCTTGAGGTTGCCGGAACATATTTCGCGGCCGGAAAGAACAGTGCGACTGACGGTTACACGACAGTTGATCCAACAGACCTCACCACGTTCTACGACATCGACCGCACTCTTTCTGACTATTTCCTTGCCCGTGCCTGTCTCGACTATGGCGAGTATGACAAGGCGATAGCCGCCTGCCAGCGTATTCTCGCCAAGTACCCGACCCTCATTGACGAGGCTCACTACGGCGTGCAGACCAGCCGCCTTGACGACATCGCCACCCCGCTTGATGACACCTGGAAGAAAGGCAAGGATGATGTCAAGAACGATGACAACGCCTTCCTGAGCATTCCAAGCAACCCGGAGGTACTCTTCGGCTGGACGAGCGAGACCAACCTGTACTCTTGGAACTTCCTCAACAGCCTTAAGGCCGGAAACAGCAAGAGCGGTCTCTTCCAGATCAGCCAGAGTCTCTACGACAAGATCGATGACAACGACTACCGCAAGGGTATATTCGCGGATCACGAAGTGGAAAGCTATCCTTACTTCACGACCGAAGGTCATTCGGCGACCAAACTTTTCAAGTACACAAACCTTAAGTGGGGCGCGACAATCTGTCAGAATGCCGACGAGCGTACAATCGCCAACATCTCCTCTGACCAGATCATCCTCCGTTCTTCAGAGGTTCTCCTTATGCTCGCCGAGGCACAGTATCAGGCAGGCAAGGAAGCTGACGCGAAGACAACCATCAACAAACTCCTCGCGGCTCGTACAAAGTCCGGGGCCACAACCCTTACATGCGATAACTACAAGGGTGGTCTCGGCACTTGGGAGCAGATCCAGCTTCAGTGGCAGATCGAGATGTGGGGCGAGAACGGCCTTGACTACTATTGTCACAAGCGTTGGAACACCGACGCTGTCCGTCAGGGTGGAAACCACTGGAAGGATTACACATGGAAAGTTGAGGACATGGAGTGGCAGATCCCTCAAAAGGAACTCTCTACCAATTCTAATTGGAACAAATAATTAAAGACAGTCAATATGAAAAAGATATTTTTGATTCTTTCCACCATTTTGGCTACAGTCCTGGCGGTTTCCTGCCAGGACACAGACGAGACGGATCTCGTAGCCACCACCGGTGTGACCCTCAGCGCGACAGAGGTCTCCATATTCCCTGGAGAGCAGGTTGAGCTCAAGGCGACCCTCACTCCGGACAATTGTACAAGTTCATATAAGACTTGGGCCTCTTCAGACGCGAAGGTCGCGACCGTTGATGTCTGGGGACGCGTAGTAGGTCTCACTCCAGGCGAGACAACGATCACCGTGACCACAGCTTCCGGCAAGTGCACGGCAAACTGCAAGGTCATCGTCAAGGAAATCCCTGCAACCGGAGTAACACTCAACCAAACGACCGCTGCCGTTTATATCGGTGAGTTTGTGAATCTTACCGCAACGGTAACACCAGCCAACGCTTCTGATAAAACAGTCACATGGGCCTCCTCGAACTCGGAGATCGCGACAGTTGGCGAAGACGGTAAGGTCACCGGAGTTGAAATCGGCAAGGTAACCATCACAGCCACCACCAAGAATGGAATCTCCGCGTCCTGTGAGGTAACCGTGAATGTACGAACCCCTACCGAACCAGAGCAGATCACGCTTTGGAAAAGCGATGCAGCCGGTTACCGCGGACTCTTCGGAGCGGATGCGGACAACGGCAAGACCGCGGGCGTCGGTGGATGGCTGAGCTACAATGATGGTGTCGCATACTGGACAGAGAACACCACCGGAGCGGCGCGTAAAGCGACTCTGGAACTCTCCACCGGAAGCAAGATAACCATCAGTCAGGTGGAAGCCAAAGACCTTGCGGGAAATTACACATTCTACAATTACTCCTTCAAGACCACCGGTGTCAGCAATACCACAATCGTGAACAATGGCAATAGGCAGCACGAGACCGTGGTGGAATTCAAGGCGGTTGAGAATCCGGAGACCATCAACGGGCATGTCCATAACCTCGACCTCGTAGGCCTGTACCTCGACTTCGTGGTTCCGGCGTCTCTCGAAATTATCGATGACACTCCTGTGATCTACACCTACATGTCTCTTGATTACCAGAAGGTAAGCAATGGAACAGAAGTCGCCTGCATCACCGAGCTCACCAACACTACGGGTTATGGAACCGGCTATTTCGCTCCATTGAAATTCGGTGTTGAGGACTGCAACCATGCATGGATCGGATGGGGTGTTGACGACCTCTTCGGAGCTCCTAAGTTCGGTCTCGGCACAGGTGCCCAGAGGCTTGTTTCCGAAGGCATGTATTGCTGCGGTTTCTCATTTGTGACCAAAGGCTACAAGGAAGGCGGATACACTACTATCTACCAGTTCAACTACAACAACCAATGGACATATAAAGGCACTGAGGGTGGTGGATATTTCGCCAAGAAATAACCCAAAAGCTTTATACTATAAAGCAAAATAATGTAGGGTGGCTAAATCATAGATTGTATAGCCACCCTTTTATATTTGTACCACACTTAGATAACCAAGCAAGGATTAAAAATATTCAAATAACACATAATGAACATTTTAGTCAAATTCATCGCAGTATCTTCGATTTTCATTGGCTCGACAATCACGATCGGAGCAAAGGACTACTT
>CAVKYA010000151.1:0-6300 GCA_963660255.1 Bacteroidaceae bacterium
TCTTCCAGCCGGAGGCCGTGAAGAAAGTCACGCTTTACAAAGGCTCGTTCCCGGCACGTTATGGCGGCAGAACCTCCAGTATCATCGATGTCTGGACAAATGACGGAAATCTTCAGGAGACGCACGGGACAATCGGTGTGGGAGTGCTCAGCGACAAGTTCCATCTCGAAGGACCTATCTTCAAGGGGAAGACTGCATATTCAATAAGCGCAAGGGGAATGCACACATTCCTGTTCGACGGCATATTCAGAGCCGCGAAAATTCCGGCCAACTACTATTTCTTCGACCTCAACGGCAAGTTGACGCACAAGTTCAGCGACAGGGACAGGCTGTTTCTCAACGCCTATTACGGCCGTGACATCTTCTACTACAAGGACAATGAAGCCGATGTGGTCGCGGATGGAATAAAAAACAATAACGAGACAGACAACAAGACCTACATAAGATGGGGCAACCTACTCACATCCGCAAGGTGGAACCACGTCTTCAATGGCAGGCTATTCTCGAACACGACGGTGGCGTTCACAGACTACAGGATGAGAATGGGCTACAACTCAACCGAGAAAAGTGAGAACTCCAAGTACATCTACAAGTTCGACTATGGTTCCGGAATCAAGGACATCACCGCAAAACTCGACTTTGACTACACCCCTGGTCCAAGGCACCTCATCAAATTCGGTGGTGAATATGTAAGCCACACCTACATCCCGGAGACATACGCGACCGTCGAGAAAGAAAATGACAAAGGCCAGATGGTGACAGACACGACATATTCCAACAACAAGGAAAAGAATCGGTTCGGCCACGAGTTCTCCGTTTACATAGAGGATGACTTCACAATAGGCAAACGATTGACACTCAACCCGGGAATCCATCTGGCGATATTCAGCACCAGCGGCAAGACCTACTGGTCTCCGGAGCCGAGAATGTCAGCCAAGTTCGATTTCGGGAAAGGCATAAGCGCCAAGGCGGCATATTCAAGGATGTCGCAATACGTACATCTGCTGTCTTCGTCCCAGATCACGCTTCCGATAGACCTTTGGGTGCCGATTACAAAAAGCATCAAGCCGGTGACATCGGATCAATATTCATTGGGCCTTTATTACAATGGTCTGCCCGGCTGGGAATTCTCCGTCGAAGGCTACTGGAAGGATATGCACAATGTCCTTGAATATAAGGACGGCGTCTCATTTATGGCCACATCGCAGTCGTGGGAGAACAATGTCGTGATGGGTGAAGGCCGAGCCTATGGAGTCGAGTTCTTCATCCAGAAAACGATGGGCAAGACAACCGGATGGCTGGGCTACACTCTGGCCAAGAGTGACAGGATTTTCTCCAACGGCCTGATCAACAATGGGGAACGCTATCCGTACCGTTACGACAGAAGGCATAACATCTCTATTGTCGTGAACCAGCAACTCGGGAAGAAATGGGATCTCAGCGCCGTGTGGACTTTCGCGACCGGAGGCACGACAACCATTCCTGAAAGGGAAACCGTCGCGATGAGACCGGACGGAACTTTTGTCCAGATAGACTATGCGCCGCACAGGAATAATTATCGCCTTCCTCCAAGCCATAGACTAAACATCGGAATCAACTACCACAAACAGAAGAGACGTGGCGAAAGTATTTGGAATTTCGGCCTCTACAACGCCTATAACCGGTTGAATCCAAACTTCGTCTTCTATAATTCAGACTACAAATCCGAAGATGGGTCAAATTTGTATAAAAGGAACGATAAACTCAAGTCCGTGACCATTCTTCCTATTATTCCATCATTCAGTTACACTTACAAATTCTAAAGCGATGAAAGGCATCTATCAATTATCCTTTGTGACGGCGCTGTCAATTTTTCTTTGCTCCTGCACCAAGGAAGTGACATATCATAGAGACGACATTGAGCCACAACTCTTGGTGAACGCCCAGATGACCGTAGGTGACACTCTGCATCTGGTCTATTTAGCCATAAGCAAAGACGTTACGGTCGAGAAAATCAAATCAGGCTCAGTCAGGTGTCTGGTCAATGGCAGACTGGTGGCGGACGCGGTCCTTGATGACAGAGACGATGATTTGTTCATAACAAATGAACGGACAGGACTTCTTGACAACAAGGCAAGCGGGATGAAACAGACAAGGTTCTCATTCAAGGCTGATTTCAAGCCTGGAGACATCGTCCGGATCGAGGCGGAGGCGAATGACGGCGTGTTCAAGGCGGCTTCAGAAGTGATTGTGCCCAAAGCGCCGGAAATCGTGATAGTCGACACTCTTTACCAAAAGGATCCATCCAAGCCAGACTCTTTCACATCCGGGGAGTATAGAATCCGGCTGAAAGGCAAGGATTTCGCTGGCGAGAACAATTATTACAGAATCAAGATGGGATTCTCAAGGATTGACAGAATGTTCAAGAACGCTGACGAAGACAATGACGCCAAGGAATGGGATTCAATCTGGGATTTCCATTATATCACCTTGAACAAAGGGAATGACGCGATCCTGAATGACGGTGCCCCTGTTGAGGATCTCGATCTATATGACACGTCAGAAAACCTGTTCAGAGTTTTTTCAGACAAACTGTTCGCGGATGGGACATTCAACATAGGATTGACTATGCCAAGCTTAGCCGTCAATGAGAAGCCCACCACAACTGAAGAGTTTGACCGTGCGGAAGCAGAAAGTACCCTAAGCGTGATTGTAAGCGGAATCACAGAAGATGAGTATAACTATCTGAAAGCACTAAGCATCTATATGTTCAGGGATGAAAGCATAATGACAGAACCCGTCTCCTTCCCTGACAATGTCGAAGGTGGAGTCGGGCTCGTCAGCATAAGCACTCCAAGCATCGCGTCCGTGAAATTTCACAGGACATTCAGCGAAGGCGGAGGCATCATTTGGACTTATTGATCGTATTTAAACCTCTTTGATGATTTCCATTCCCTTTCGGATGGCCTCCTCGTTCTTAGGAATAAGATGATGGTGACGCTCCGGGAGGGTTTTCCTCAAGGCGGCAAGCACACTGTCGATCTTGACGACCGGACGGATTTTCAGAAGACCTCCAAGCACGATCATATTGAACGTCTTGATGAGGTTCATCTCGGCCGCGGCGTCCATAGCGTCGATGCGATAGACCTTGATGTCCTTCCTTGTCGGAGGCTCGTTGATTCCGTAGCCGTCATAGATGATGATTCCGCCAGGCTTCACCTTAGGCTCGAACTTTTCCAATGATGGCTGGTTCAGCACAATCGCGATGTCGTAGCTGGAAAGGATCGGCGAGGAGACCGGATCGTCGCTGACAATCACGGTCACGTTGGCCGTACCTCCACGCTGCTCCGGACCGTAGGCCGGCATCCAGGTCACTTCCTTGCCTTCCATCAGACCGGCATAAGCCAGAATCTTACCCATCGAGAGGACTCCCTGTCCTCCGAATCCTGCAATAATTATCTCATCTGTCATAGCCTTGTCGATTTAAAGTTCAACGCATTTGTCCTTGAGATCCCCAAGGTGATAGAAAGCGAACATATTCTCCTCCATCCACTTGTTGGCCTTCTCAGGGCTCATCTTCCAACCTGAGTTGCAGGTTGACACAACCTCGACGAGATTGGAGCCCTTGCCCTGCATTGAATATTCAAACGCCTTTCTGATGGCCTTCTTCGTGCGGTTGATGGCCGCAACGGTGTGAACCGCCTGACGGGTCACGTAGCACGTTCCGTCAAGGGTAGCGGCGATCTCGGTGATCTTCAGCGGATAGCCGTGAAGCGACACTTCCCTGCCGTAAGGGCAGGTCGCGGTCTTCATACCCAGAAGGGTCGTCGGAGCCATCTGCCCACCGGTCATTCCATAGATGGCGTTGTTTATGAATATGATCGTGATGTTCTCACCTCTGTTAAGAGCGTGGATTGTCTCGGCTGTACCGATGCAGGCAAGGTCGCCGTCACCCTGATAGGTGAACACGAGCCTGTCTGGCCAGAGACGCTTCGTGGCGCTGGCAAGCGCAGGAGCCCTTCCGTGGGCGGCCTCCTCCCAGTCCACGTCGATGTACTTGTAGGCGAACACAGCGCAGCCCACCGGAGAGATGGCGATCGTCTTGTCCGTCATTCCCATCTCCTCGATCACTTCGGAGACTATCTTGTGCACAACTCCGTGGCTGCAACCAGGGCAGTAATGCATCGGAGTGTCGTTCAGCAAGGTCGGTTTCTTATAGACGACCTGGCCTTTCTCTATTATTTCTTCTCTTGTCATGGTCTTCAGATTTAGAAAAGACGTTTGATCGCATCGACAACCTCGTCAGGATCAGGAATGATGCCGCCGAGACGTCCGAAATGCTGTACCGGAACCTTGCCCTCGACTGCGAGGCGGATGTCCTCTACCATTTGTCCGGCGTTGATCTCCAGCGAAAGGATTCCCTTGACCTTTCCGGCGAGTTTCTGGACTTCCTTCGTAGGGAAAGGCCAGAGGGTGATAGGACGGAGAAGTCCGACCTTGATGCCCTGTGAGCGGGCGATCTCGATGCTCTTCTTCGCGATACGGGCCGCGGAGCCGAACGCCACGATGGCATATTCAGCGTCCTCAAGAAGATATTCCTCGAAACGGACTTCCTTTTCCTCTATCTCCTTGTATTTCTTCTGGATGCGGAGATTGATGACCTCCATCTCCTCGGAACGGAGCTCAAGGGATGTGATGATGTTCGGCTTTCTTCCGCCGACACGTCCTGTCGTGGCCCACGGGCATTCCTTGATGATTTCCTCTTCGGTACGGCGAGGTTTGAATGGAGGAAGGACAACCTTCTCCATCATCTGACCGATCGCACCGTCGGCAAGGATCATCGCAGGGTTGCGGTAACGGAACGCAAGTTCGAAGGAAAGATCCACAAAATCAGCCATTTCCTGAACGGAAGCCGGTGCGAGTACAATCAGGTGATAGTCACCGTGACCGCCTCCCTTGCAGGCCTGAAAATAGTCCGCCTGGCTCGGCTGGATGGTTCCAAGGCCGGGACCTCCACGCATTACGTCCACAACAAGGGCCGGAAGCTCGGCTCCAGCCATATAGGACAAACCTTCCTGCATCAGGCTGACGCCCGGGCTGGAAGAAGAAGTCATCACCCTCTTTCCCGTGCAGGCTCCGCCATAGACCATATTGATCGACGAAACCTCGCTCTCAGCCTGAAGGACAACCATTCCGGTGGTCTCCCAAGGCTTCTCCGCGGCCAGGGTCTCAAGAACCTCGGACTGAGGGGTGATCGGATAGCCGAAATAGCCGTCACAACCGCAGCGTATCGCCGCGTGGGCAATGGCCTCATTGCCTTTCATCAATGTGATTTCCTGATCTGCCATAGCTTAGACTGTTTTAAGACGGTAAACGGTTATGCACCCGTCCGGGCAGACAGTGGCGCAGGACGCGCAGCCCGTGCAGGTGTCAGCAAGAACCTCATGGGCGAAGTTGTAGCCCTTACGGTTCACTTCCTTGGTCGTCAGAGCAAGGACATCGAGCGGACAGGCGACGACACAGAGATTGCAGCCCTTGCATCTCTCGGTATCGACGACGGTCGCCCCTTTCATTTTAGCCATAGTACCTTAATGTTTATTGATTGTACATATCCTTGTTGTAGAAATCGAGGATCTCGTTCGCTATCGCGTAAGCATTCGCCGCCGGGCTTTCAGGATTTATCGCCATAGCCTCCAGATAGTTGTTGATGGCCTTCTGCCAGTCCCCTTTCTTTCTGTGCGCGTTGCCCAGAAGATAGTAGGCACGGTCAGAAGGCTCCGGAGCGGAGGAGATATATTCATCAAGCAGACGGATCGCTTCGTCAGTCCCGCCTTCCACAAGAATCTTTTCTATCGCCGTTAGTTCTATCATCGCTTAGTCGATGAACAGACACCAGTTGTGGGTGTCCTCCTCAAGTCCTTTCTGGATGCCGATGATGCGGTTGTAGAGTTCCTCGCTGATCGCTCCGCACTTGTCCCCGGAAGGGAATCTGTAGCGGCGGGACACATCCTCGCACTCAAGAGCCGGCTTGTCATCGACATAACAGATAGGAGTGATGACCACGGCTGTTCCGCAAGAGTTGACCTCATCAAACTCGGCCAGTTCCTCAACCTTTATCGGACGAACCTCGACATCCATACCCATGTCAGCGGCCACAGTGCGGAGACTGTTGTTGGTGATGGACGGAAGGACACTGCCCGAACGAGGTGTCACGTAAGTGTTTCCTTTGATCGCGAAGAAGTTGGATGACCCGAACTCCTCGATGGTCGTCTTGGTGGCCGAGTCAAGGAACAGAAGCTCACGATACCCCGTGTTGTGGGC
>CAVKYA010000152.1:0-6291 GCA_963660255.1 Bacteroidaceae bacterium
TGTCATCTTTGTGTGCCTCCATAAGCCACACGGACGTTTTGGGAGACGGTAACTGTCTGGAACGGAATGGGCACCAGTAGTTTTCCAAGCTTGTCAGGGTGTGTGAAATGATTTGATTATCAATATGATACAATAGTATTTGTCGGGTGCTTGCAAAGCTGATTGAAATGACGCTGGTTGTATTATGTAACTAATCCATAAAAGATCAATGTATTATGGCTCAAACTTATTCTAATGATTACTTCGATTCCGTCAATGACTGCTATCATTGCTACACTGATGGTAGCTGTGCTGATGTAATGTTCCCGGACACCGATGCGAAAGTCTATGGGATGAATGTGATCCCGGCTCTGGCACAGAAAGTCGGGGTTGTTGTAATTGCATTTGTTCTTATGGACAATCACGTGCATTTTTGTCTTTGTGGTGCGGAGGAAAACTGTCGCCGATTTATGAAACTGTACGTTTTCGCTGTGGCTAACTATTTGACCAAGAGGTTAGGACACGAACGTAACGGTCGAGGATTCCGGTATTCTGTGTTGGCGATAACCACAAAGGGACAACTTATGAAGACCATCGCCTACATATTCAGAAATCCACTGGCCGCTGGTTTTGACAGGATGCCTTCTGAATACCTTTGGTCCAATGCTTCGGATTGTTTTGTCAGGCCAAGGGAGGAACGACATTACATAACAAGCAGGGAGGTGTCAGGCGATTCTCGAATATCAGCGACAACTCCATCCAACGTGCCGATGTACATAGGTGGTGATTTTAATGAATATGCGATATCGGATCGTTCGATGATTAAGAAGCGTTCCATCGGTGACTTGACGATGGTAGAACGGAGGAATATTTTGAAAACAAGGCATATATATCCTGCTGAATGGACTTTTGATGAATATGGCATCATCAATCCGAGGCATTATTCAGGAGGGCGTATCGTTGAGAAGAAAATCTTTGGGAGTGTGAGAAGATTCCTTTATTATCTGGCGATGAAGTGTGAAGACGAGGTCAATGACTCTATGCTAAGGAATAGGGGTGTGTTCCTTAATGATGCCGATGTCCGTGGCCGCGCCAAGGCGTTGAGTCAGGAAAAGTTTGGCCGTCAGGACATACGTCGGTTGCCTCTTGACCAGAAAATTCAGTTGGTACGCGCGCTCCGGAAAACGATGAGTTGTCCGAACACCCAGATGGCCCGTGTCATCGGTGAGCCGGTCAAAAACTGGATCGGATTCGTTTAGGCCATAGGGGAGATTGCCCTAAAAGTAATGTGTCTCCCAACGTGGATTGGTTCGGACTTGTGGCGAAAGGTTAGTGCTTGCGGAGGTGATTGTAAAATGTCGGCAGATAATGTGCCCCTCAGAGCATTCAGTGAGGTATGATTATGCCGCCTAATCATTCAGAAGGCATAGGTGGCATAAAATCTCATTTTGATGGCTTGTATTGATGGTGGTTATGCCGCCGTTTTGCAAAACAAAAAGCAACCGATGCGGTTGTAGAGAACCACATCGGTTGGCATATTAATTTACCTTTGTTTGTTGCTGGAAGGGGGCAATCCCCAAGATGTCTCTGCTTACCTCCGGTCGTTGAGGAAGGAGAGGTAGTAGAGGAGGGTGGCGAGGGAGCCGGCGGCGGCGATGACGTAGGTGTAGGCGGCCCATTTGAGAGCGTCTATGGCCATCGGGCGGGTCTCGTAGTTGGTGATGCCGGCGTTCTCAAGCCAGTTGACGGCGCGGTGGCTGGCGTTGATCTCGACAGGGAGGGTCACGAAGCTGAACAGCGTGGTCAAAGCGAAGAGAATGACTCCGGTGATCAAGACCGGATAGCTGTGGAACATCGAAACCATCAGCACTCCCGCCAGAAGAACCCACTGCACGATCCTGCTTGAGAAACTTACGACCGGAACGAGGGCGGTGCGTAATTTCAGCGGAAGGTAACCCTTCGCGTGCTGCACGACGTGCCCGCATTCGTGGGCTGCGACAGCCGCTGCGGCCACGCTGCTCTGGTTATAGACGGCTTCGCTGAGGTTCACTGTCTTTGTCTGCGGATTGTAGTGGTCTGTCAGCCTTCCAGGTATGCAGGTGACCTTGACATCGGTGATTCCGTGGTCCGCCAACATCTTCCGGGCGACATCCGCACCTGTCATCCCGCTGTTGGTCGGGACACGTGAATATTTCTCGAATCTGCTTTGAAGCATACTTTGGACGATCTGGCTGAGGATCATCACGACAATCATTATTATCCAGATTAAACCGGTACTCATAATGTTTTCTTTTTTTATTCAACTTTCGCAAGCAGGCAATTACGTGCGGTAAAATACATAATCGGTCGGTGATTGCCCACCGTCGCCACTTTCATCAAGTAACAGGCCAGAATCTAAATATAGAGATTTTGGCGGAGACTTTGACGAAAAAACAGTAATTTTGTCAGATTTTCGATGCTGAATATGTCAAATGGCGTAACAGATTTTTCAAGACTGGAGCTGAATCTCCAGAATTGTCTTGGCAATTACCGGTACTTCCGTTCGAAACTTAAGCGTGAGACGAAGCTTCTGGTGCTTGTAAAGGCCAATGCCTACGGTCACGGAGCCGTGGAGTTCGCTCTGATGATGCAGAACGCCGGGGCTGACTATCTGGCAGTCGCCCTTCCCGTCGAAGGCATAGAACTGCGTCAGGCCGGTATCAGTCTTCCGATTCTTGTGCTGACTGCCGGCACTGATTATTTTGACGAGATTATTGACAACCATCTTGAGCCGGGAATCCCGAACCTGTACACATTGCAAGCCCTCGTAGCCACCCTGCAAAGCCGTGGCATAGAGGATTTTCCGGTTCATATCAAACTGGACACCGGAATGCACCGTCTTGGCTTTATGACCTCGGAACTCGAAGAATTGACTGAATATCTTAGAGCTCATAACGAGATTAGGGTAAAGTCAATATATTCACATCTTGCGGTTGCAGAGGATCCGGCTATGGATCAGTTCACATCCGGTCAGATCTCTATGTTTGGATATAACGCCGCCAGAATTGACGAGGCTCTCGGCTATCATCCGATGTGGCATATACTCAATTCTGCCGGAATCGAGAGATTCCCTAAGTATCAATATGATATGGTTCGCCTTGGTGTGGGAATATATGGAATCAGCGCTCTGCCTGAGGTCCATCTGAAACCAGTCGCCTCATTAAAGGTCAAGATCCTTCAGATAAAGGATTTGAAACCTGGGGACGGGGCGATCGGCTACGGACAGCACGGTGTCATCGCTCCGAGCGGAACACGCATCGCCACCATACCGGTCGGTTACGCTGACGGCATTGACAGGCATCTGGGGTGTGGTCACGCCAGTTTCTCGTTGAACGGCCATCGTGTCCCGACCATCGGGAACATCTGTATGGATATGTGTATGCTTGATGTGACCGGTGTGCCTGCGGAGGTTGGGGACACGGTGACCATATTCGGAGAGGATCCTACGGTAAGTGAACTTGCCCGCATTCTGGACACCATTCCATACGAGATAATGACCTCGGTTCCGCGAAGAATCGAGCGAGTCATTATCCGCCGGTAAGCCCGGCCGTGGCTTTTTATATCATCATCGCCGCGCGGACTTCAGCCGCAAGGTCCGCGCCTTTGAGTTGAGCGACAATAGCAAGGGCGAAATCCACGGCGCATCCAGGTCCACGGCCGGTGATCAAATTGCCATCAGTCACAAATGGAGCCCTGACATATTCACCGCCCTTCGCCGCAGGAGCCGCGTCGAATCCGTCGTAGCAGGTGAATTTCTTACCCTCCAGCGTCGGAAGCTGCGAGACGACAAGACCTGGAGCCGCGCAGATGGCCGCTACGGTACCTCCGTCGGCGTAATGCCGCTTCATCATATTCATCAATTCCTGTTTTTCAGCAAGGTGCTTTGTGCCGGGCATTCCTCCGGGGAAGATCATAACGTCGTAATTGTCAGCCCCTTCGTGCAGATTTGAAGCCTCGAACCCGCTCCAGATCAAATCCGCCGCAACTCGCACACCGTGCGCACCGGTCACAACATCGTTATCCGTGATTGAGACTGTTTTGACATCGATTCCTCCTCTGCGAAGAACGTCCAGAGTGGCGAGAGCCTCGATCTCCTCGAAGCCGTCGGCTAAAAAAATGTGTACCCCTTTCATAGCGTGATTGATAAGTTATTGTAAATAATCTTGTTACGGGATTCCGCCCTCTGATAATGACTGGCGGGATTATGTAATTACTTGAACATTAGCGAGTTCAAGTAAAACGCCTTAGTCCCTGTTTACCAAAAAAGGAGAAACATCGCGTTTCTCCTTCCCTCGTTGAGATATCAGGACTCGAACCTGAACTGGCAGAACCAAAATCTGTAGTGCTACCATTACACCATACCTCAATTCCGTCCGCAAATTTATTCAATTTCCCGCAATTCTGCAACCTTGCGGGGAAAGAAAGGTTGCCTCTGACATTGTTTTTATGCGGCTATATTCCTATCTTTGTGATTATTAATTGAATATAAAAACTATTTCCGTATGATAAGATTTATGAATATGCGATTTTTCAGGTTGACACTGATTCTGGTATCCGCTTTTTCGTTTAGCCCAGTATTGGCGTATGGATATGATAACCCTGTGATCAAGGGCTTTCATCCGGATCCAAGTGTCTGCGCTGTCGGTGATGACTACTATCTTGTGAACAGCTCGTTCCAGTATTTTCCGGGAGTCCCGATATTCCACAGCAAAGATCTTGTGAATTGGAAGCAGATAGGAAACGTTCTTGACCGCCGCTCGCAGATCGATCTGACCGGCGCTCTTTCTTGGGGAGGAATCTATGCGCCGACAATCCGGTACAATGACGGCATCTTTTATATGATCACGACAAACACCAGTCACGGAGGGAATATGATCGTCCACACTGACAATCCGGCAGGAGAGTGGTCGGATCCGGTCTATGTGGAGATAGGCGGCATCGATCCGTCGCTGTTTTTCTGTGACGGAAAATGTTGGTACACAGGTACTACGGACAATAGGATAGTCCTTTGTGAGATCGATCCGATGACCGGCGCGAAGCTTGGTGAGGTCAAAGAAATATGGCAGGGAACCGGCGGACGCTATCCCGAAGGGCCGCACCTTTACCGTAAGGACGGATGGTTTTACCTGCTGATCGCTGAAGGCGGCACTGAATATGCCCATAAAGTGACCATCGCCAGGAGCCGTTCGATTGACGGGCCTTATGAGGGGAATCCTGACAATCCGATTCTTACGCATTGCAAGATGAGCGCTCAGGGCAATCCGATCCAAGGTCTCGGGCACGGCGATCTGGTGCAGGCTGCCGATGGTTCCTGGTGGATGACTTGTCTGGGATTCAGAACCCAAGGAGGCAATCATCATCTGCTTGGCCGTGAGACGTTTATGACTCCGGTTGAGTGGCCGGAAGGGGGATGGCCTACAGTGAACGGGAACGGAGAACTTTATTTGGATATGAATGTCCCGACCCTGCCTCCGCACCCTGTGGACAAGGCTCCGGCCTCATTGAATTTCAGCAAGGACAGATGCGGATATGACTGGGTATATATTCGTAATCCGTTTATGGAAAACTATCTGTGGACAGGGAAATCATTGAGATTGAAGGCTTCCAAAGAAGGATTGGATGAGACGGGTGTCTCGCCGACTTTCATCGGCCGCCGTCAGGAGGACATATTCTTCCGCGCGGAGACTTCTCTGAGTGTCGGCAAAGGCGCGGAGGCCGGAATCACCGTCTTTATGGATGCCGGCTCGCATTATGACCTTTACCTGAAAGGAGGAGAGGTCAATGTCCGTTACAGACTTGGAGAATTGACTCACATAGAGTCGTTTCCTGCTTCACAAGGAAAAGTCTGGCTTCGGGTTGAGGGCAATGAATATTTCTACGTGTTCTCTTGGTCATCAGACGGAAAGGATTTTCACCGTCTCGGGCAGATGAACACGCGTTACCTCAGCAGCGAGACGGCTTCGGGATTCACAGGGATTATTCTTGGACTGTTCGCCACGGGCGAGGATGGCGCCTTCGCTGATTTCTATGATTTCAGCTGTCACGGCTTGTCTGAATGATTTCTTTCGAGGAAAGATGCGACCTCTCGCTTCATCAGTCCCAAACCGCCGCTTCTTCAGTCCAAATAAGATGCGATGTGCCGCAAATGCCGACAATTATTCGTAATTTTGCGGTTCTGAAAATTTTAAACTATGGCAGAGGACGGCAAGATCATCATAAAAGGGGCTAAGGTCAACAACCTTAAGGACATCACGGTTGAGATTCCGAGGAACA
>CAVKYA010000153.1:0-4365 GCA_963660255.1 Bacteroidaceae bacterium
TACCAGATGCCACAGTCGCTTCGACAGGCTCAGCGACCGGAAAAGGCTCAGCGACCGGGGAAGCGACCGCAGAAAGCGTCATCCCTCCCAATAAGAGTGTCAAAAATATTCTTTTCATAATATTAAGAAATTATTGTATTTCACGTGTCAGCCAAAGCTTCAGCAACGGATCAGAGATCGTGTATTCTCTGCCGACTTTGGTTATAAGATCCATCTCAAGAAGTTGTTTGGTAGCAGACTGAACCGAGCTTGCGGACTTCAGTCTATGCCTTTTCACAAATGCGGAAGTCGTCAACCCTTTGGCAACGCCCTCGGAATGAATGGCATACAAAAGTTCCTTCTGCTGTTCTGTTATGAACGAAAGCTGTTCACGGATGCGCCTGGAACTCTCCTCGACAAACCTGTCAGCCATACTGTTCACGAGATCGATGTCCGCCGTACCTCCAGTGGATGTCTCCGCGAATGCGTCGTGCATTATCCTTTGCACATAAGCGGTGATTCCCTCGAACATATCGTATGCCCTGAGAACCCCTTCCTCAGTGACGGTTTTCCCATACCTTCCAAACAATTCTTGCGCAAACCGGACATAAACACTCTTGTTAATCGGAGCCATACTCAAATTGGTCGCACTCTGATAGAACGGCCTCTTAGCATCCAGAAAAATCTGGTCCATGATGCGCCTCTCGCTGCCGGAAAATATGAAATTAGAGTTGGACGAACGCTGAATATTTGCCCTCAGCAGTGCCTCCACACCCTTCTCGCGATACTTCACAACCTGCTGGAACTCATCAATGACAACAACGCAGCGCCTGTCAGCCTTTTCAAGATAGTCGAATATCTCCTCGATGGTATATTCAGGGGCCGTGATGTCCCCCAAACGAACGTTGAATGTTGGCATCCCACTCACCGGATCGAATCCAAAACTTCCCTGAAGCGACCTCAGGGTTGAAGCGAAAGCCTTCATCAACTTGTCACTATGTCTGGCTACCTTCTTGAAAACCCCGGTACCAAGCTCCATTATCAGTTCCCGCAGACTGGATGTGTGCAGGATGTCAACGAATATCACAAAAAACTCATCCTTCAGCCTCTCATCATCAAAACAATGATAAATCAGCTCCGTCTTCCCGACCCTTCTCGGAGAAGTCAGAACGACATTCTCATGATTTAATATGCACCCCGTCAACCGTTTGGTCTCCGCATCCCTATCGCAGAAACATTCCGGAGGAATCCTTCCCGCGATAAAGAACGGATTATAGTATTTGTCCATATTAGCTTCCATCAATGGCAAATATAGCAAAAATTATTCTGCAAAAATTATTCTGCCAAAATTATTTTAGCAAAATAATTTCAACAGAATAATTCCTATTCCGCGGTTGTTTAATGATATACTTTTCAGCTTGATACACTTAGGGCAGAAAAATCAAATGTCAAATTTTGGTAACGTGCAAAATTTGACATTTGCTTTTTTTCTGCCCTTCTGTCAGCAGTTGATTATGCGTTTTGGCTTATCTGCGCTTCGACAAGCTCAGCTACCGATAAACTCAGCGACCGATAGGTTTATTCAGTCAGTCCGCGGGCACGAAGAAGCGCACCCGGATCCGGCTGAGCGCCACGGAAGGAAAGATAGAGGGTCATCGGCTCCTCGCTGCCACCCTTCTCAAGGAAGGTCTGACGGAACTTCAGCGCGACCTCAGGATTGTATATTCCCTGCTGCTGGAAGTACTCGAAGGCATCCTTGTCCAGAACCTCGGCCCAGAGATAACTGTAATAGCCGGCGCTGTAACCACTATTGAAGATGTGGTTGAAATAGGTGGTGCGGTAGCGAGGGATGATCTCGTCGATGAGACCCATCTCCTTGCAGACCTTCTTCTCAAACTCAGCCACATTCGCAGCCTGATCTCCTTCCGAAAGCTTCGCAAGGTCAGCCTCGGTGAGTTCGTGCCACTTCATATCCAGAATGGACGCGGCGCAAAGCTCGGAGGTCATAAAGCCCTGGTTGAACTTCCTGGCGTTGTTGATCTTAGCTACAAGTGAATCTGGTATAACTTCACCTGTTTCGTAATGCTTGGCATATTCAGCGAGAATCTCAGGCTGGAAAGCCCAGTTCTCGTTGAACTGAGAGAATGTCTCCACAAAATCGCGGGCGACATTAGTACCACTGACTGACGGATAGTGGCACTTTGTGAGAAGTCCGTGAAGAGCGTGGCCGAACTCGTGGAACACAGTCTCGACCTCATCGATGGTGAAGAGCGCAGGAAGCGTCTCGGTCGGAGCGGTCATATTTCCGACATTGATGATGATCGGGCGAACGTCATTACCCTCAGCGTCAACATATTGCTCGCGAAAATTCGTCATCCACGCGCCGCCTCTCTTCGAAGCGCGAGGGAAATAGTCAGTCGTGAATATTCCAAGAAGGCTGCCGTCCGCATCGGTGACCTTGAAAGCCTCGACCGCAGGGTTGTAAAGCGGAACGTCCTTCAGCGGCTCGACATTGATGCCGTAGAGCTTGTGGGCGGCGAAGAATATACCGTCTCGAACATTCTCCATCCGGAAATATGGCTTCGTCAGATTCTCGTCCAATGAATATTTACGCGCACGTACCTTCTCGGCATAGTAGAACCAGTCCCAAGACTCGATCTTGGAGCCGGCCGCGACCTTCCCGGCCTGAATATCCTCGTCCATAACCTTCTGCATATCAGCGATCTCTTCCTTGGCCTTGCTGACAGCCGGGCCGATGATCTTGTCAAGGAAAGCGTCCACGGTCTGCGGATCGTGAGCCATCTTGTTGTCAAGCTGATAGGCGGCGAAGTTGTCGAATCCCAAAAGCTTAGCCCTCTCGGCACGGAGTTTCAGGATCTCAAGGCAGAGAGCCTTGTTGTCATATTCATTGCCATTGTTTCCTCTTGAGGAATATGCCTTGAACATCTCCTCGCGGCGGCTTCTGTCCTCGCAGGAGGTCATTTCAGATGTGTAGGAGGACACCGGAACGCCGAATTTTTCCTTGAAAGCATTGTTCTCGGCAAGCAGGTTTGTGCCGAATTTCTGCTGGGCGGCGGCGATCTTCTGATTGATTTCCTTGAGCCTTGCCTGAGCGGCCTCGTCAAGATCCACACCGTTGCGGGTGAAACTCTGGTACAACTTCTTGAGAACCATCTGCTGCTCCCTCGTAAGTCCGCTCTGATCAGCGTCATAGACGGCCTTCACGCGCTCGAAGAACGCCTTGTTCATCGAGATGTTGTCCTCGTGCTCGGTCATCAGCGCCGTGGCCTCCTCTACGACCTTGTTCATCTCGTCGCTGCCCTCGGTTTCCTGAAGGTTGAAAAGCACGGCGGTCGTCTTTGTCAAGGTTTTGCCTGACAGCTCGTAAGCCGCGATGGTGTTCTCGAATGTCGGCGCTTCCTGATTGTTCAGGATAGCCTCAAGTTCCTTGTTCTGCTCCTCGATCCCGGCCTTGACGGCAGGAATATAATCGGTAAGCTGAATCTTCTCGAACGGCGGGATGCCGTAAGGTGTGTTCCATTCCTCCAGGAACGGATTGTTTCTTGTCTGTGTGCAGGCTGCCATCATAGCGATCGCTCCTAAAGCTAAGACTGTTTTTTTCATATTTATGGCTTGATTATATTACCTTTTCAACTCCATCAAGGTCGATCAGGGTGAACTGGGCCTTGCCCTGATAGATGGTGAGGATGCCCTTGACGTTGATCGGGGCACCTCCGAGGATGGCCTCATCAATCTGGGTGTCGGCGAAGCGGGAGTAACCACTGGTGCGGATCTGCACGGACTGGCCGCCCATATTGAAGTACTGGCTCACTGAATATGCGGAAGCGTTCTTCAGCAGGGTTGCCTTGAGTTCCGGATCCGAAACCTGTCTGGCATAGTCAGCGGAATAGGCATCGTCGAACTTGCCGGAATTGATGTAATCGATGAATCCCTGCTTGGACATCGCCCAAGTGGTGATACCCCAAGTAGGATCGGCCACCGGAGCGTAGCCCTTGCCGGTGCTAGAAAGGAATATCCTGTTGGAGGACTCTTTCTTGTTCTTGTAGGAATCAATGTACATCAGACAGAAAATCTCGTTGCCGTAGGTCAGGCCGTCAAGCTCGACATAGCAGCCGAGATTCTCCTCTTTCAGAAGATCAGCTGCGGCGACTTTCTTAGGCTGGAGCGGAGTGTCAACCTTGCCTCTGAATATGTGAGTGTCAATTATATACTGAACCTCAATGTAGGAAGTCTCATATTCACCGGTAGGATCGGCATAGCCGAGCTGCACCATTCCGTTGTAGGCTCCGATGGTGAGGCCACTGCATTTGACATAAACCCACTGGCCGAGCTTGTAGTCATTGTAAAGGGCGTTCTTGCCGATCT
>CAVKYA010000153.1:4763-6267 GCA_963660255.1 Bacteroidaceae bacterium
TGCTCGTAGCCACCGGTGCGCACGTCCTTGTTGTTCAGGAGGTTCTTGACCTGAAGCGAGAAACCGAGCTGGTACTTTCTCTGAATATACCAGGACTTGCCCACGCTGGCGTTGACAAGCATAAAGTTCTTGAACTTCTCCTGAGCGGCCATATACTCGATCTCCTGGGCGGTGACCTGACCGTCCGGGCCGGCGGTCGCCATATCCGTCCTGTAGAGAGGGTTCATGTCAAGGTAGGAGTTTCCGAAGAAATCCACGTCGGCGTCGATGAACCAGTAGTTCTTGTTCCACGCGAGGCCGAGGCTGGTCGCAAGCTGCGGAGTGCTTGGCACATAGTGCTGCACGGTCTTGCCGTCGGCGGTAGGGTGGCTCTTCCAGTAAGGGATTGTGACACCGTAGGTTCCGGCGACATATTCAGCGCTGTTGTCGTAGGTCTGGTACATCGTCGGGTTCGAGGTGTAGATGTACTGGCCGTAGGAAAGGACTCCCTGAAGGGAAAGGTTCGGGACAGGGGTAGGTACCTTGAAGCCGAGTTCGACTCCGATGTGACGCTCGTCTATTCCTGACATCGCGAAGTTGGTGAAAGAGTTCTGCGAGTCATCGTAGAAGCTCATCACGTCGGTCTGGTCCTTGATGCTCGTGTAGAATCCGGTGACGCGGAAATCGTAGCCGGAGTTGCGGTAGGCATAGTTGATGTCTGCCGTCAAAGTCTTGATTGTCTTGAGGTCTGGCATAATTGTGTTCCTCGTCCTCGGGGAGATGAACGCCTGGTTGAATGTCGGGGCCTCGGTGATGTAGGCGGCGTTGGCGTAGATCCTGTGGCCGCCACGGATGAAATAGCTGAGATTCAGCTTACCGGAGCCGGTGAGGAAATCCTTTTTGTCGGATTCTCCTTTCGATGTGATAGGTCTGCCGTCGATCTGGTCGTACTTCGTGATGACATTCCCTTCGTAGGTGAACGGGTTGCCATTGTCGTCAAGTCCCGGGAAAAGGCCCTTTCTCAAAAGACCTTCCCTCCAGAATTTTGAATATCCCAATCTACCTGCGACGGTAGCCTCAAGGCCACCGAACGTGAAACGTCCCGAGGCCCAGGCCTCCGCACGGCGGACGTGGGCATAGTAGTCATAGCCGTACTTGTCACCTTCCTTGAGGGTCTGGGCGGCTCCGTTCTTGAGGAAGTAATCAAGGTCGTTCTGGATCATCGTCGGATAGGCTGCGAAATCCCTTTCGGCGAACTGGTCGATGTTGACATAGTAGTCTCCGCCAAGCAGATCATCAAGAACCTTGTAGTACTCAGTGCGGTTCCACTTGTAGGAAAGTCCTCCGGTGACAGTCAGGAACTTGACCGGATTCCATTTGCCGTTGAGAGCGAAGTTGAGATCGTTCTGATCCACACGTCTTTCCTCGATCACATACTTGGAACGATTGCCAGCATCCGTGGCGTTCAGAGAGTTGACAGCATAGAGACGATCCCAGTTAAGATGAGTGGTGGATGACAGATCTG
>CAVKYA010000154.1:0-6250 GCA_963660255.1 Bacteroidaceae bacterium
ATGTCGGCGAACTTACCACGACCACCGGTCTGCTTCTTGAAGACCTCACGGTGCTGTACTGTAGCGGTGATGGCCTCTTTGTAGTTAACCTGCGGAGCACCCTGATTGATCTCGACACCGAACTCACGACGGAGACGGTCCACGATGATGTCAAGGTGAAGCTCACCCATTCCGCTGATGACTGTCTGGCCTGTCTCGTGGTCAGACCTTACGGTGAACGTAGGGTCTTCCTCAGCGAGCTTGCCAAGGGCGATGCCAAGCTTGTCCAGGTCGCCCTGGGTCTTAGGCTCGACAGCGATACCGATAACAGGATCAGGGAATTCCATTGATTCGAGCACGATCTGATGATCCTCGTTGCAGATGGTGTCTCCTGTACGGAGATCCTTGAATCCGACGGCGGCGCAGATGTCTCCTGCCTCAACGAACTCGATAGGGTTCTGATGGTTGGAGTGCATCTGGTACAGACGCGCGATTCTTTCCTTCTTTCCGGTGCGGACGTTGTAAACGTATGAACCGGCGTCAACACGTCCTGAATACACTCTCATAAAGGCG
The DNA here is from genome assembly GCA_963660255.1 of Bacteroidaceae bacterium. GTDB lineage: Bacteria > Bacteroidota > Bacteroidia > Bacteroidales > UBA932 > Cryptobacteroides. The sequence continues at coordinate 553 of CAVKYA010000154.1, forward strand.
AGACGGCCTACGAACGGATCCGTGGCAATCTTGAATACGAGAGCGCAGAACGGCTGGGAAGCGTCAGGGAGAAGGTCCTCTTCCTCGTTGGTCTTAGGATCCGTACCCTTGATGACTCCCTTGTCGAGCGGAGAAGGAAGGTAACGCATCACAGCGTCGAGAAGGAACTGCACACCCTTGTTCTTGAAAGAGGAACCGCAGCACGCAGGAACGATCTGCATAGAGATCGTACCCTTGCGGAGGGCGGCGATGATCTCCTCCTCGGTGAGGGAGTCAGGATTCTCGAAATACTTCTCCATAAGAGCCTCGTCGCATTCGGCGGCAGCCTCAACGAGTTTGTCTCTCCATTTCTCGACTTCTCCGGCCATATCCTCCGGAACGTCCTTTATTTCATAGTTGACCAGTTCCTCTCCGGAATCATAGTAATATGCCTTTCTGGAGATAAGGTCGATGATGCCTTTGAACTTGTCCTCTGCTCCGATAGGGAGACAGATCGGAACAGCCTTGGCACCGAGCTTAGTGTAGATTTCCTCAACGCAGGCGAGGAAGTCAGCTCCGACACGGTCCATCTTGTTCACGTATGCGATCTTCGGAACGCCGTACTTGTCGGCCTGACGCCATACAGTCTCAGACTGAGGCTGAACGCGTCCAACGGCGCAGAAAGTAGCGACAGTTCCGTCGAGCACACGGAGCGAACGCTCCACCTCAACGGTGAAGTCGACGTGACCCGGAGTGTCGATCAGGTTGATCTGATAAACGTGACCGTTGTAATGCCAGAACGCTGTGGTGGCGGCGGAAGTGATGGTGATACCTCTCTCCTGCTCCTGAACCATCCAGTCCATTGTGGCAGCCCCTTCGTGTACCTCACCGATCTTGTGAGTCTTTCCGGTGTAGTACAGAATACGCTCGGATGTAGTCGTCTTTCCGGCATCGATGTGGGCCATGATGCCGATGTTTCTTGTGTAAGTAAGATCTCTTTTAGCAGCCATCTGCGAATAAAATTAGAAACGGAAGTGGGCGAACGCCTTGTTGGCCTCCGCCATCTTGTGCATATCCTCTTTTCTCTTGAATGCACCACCTTCGTTATTGTAGGCGGCAACGATCTCTGCACAAAGTTTTTCTGCCATTGAGTGGCCGGAACGCTTGCGGGCGAAGTTGATCATATTCTTCATCGAGAGCGAGACTTTCCTTTCCGGACGCAACTCAGTAGGCACCTGGAAGTTTGCACCTCCTACACGACGTGACTTGACCTCGATCTGAGGGGTAACGTTTTCGAGTGCCTTCCTCCAGATATCCAGAGGAGCCTTGTCAGAATCCTTCATCTTCTCGCCTACCATATCAATGGCATCGTAAAAAATAGAATACGCGATACTCTTCTTCCCCTGCAACATAAGATTGTTCACGAAGCGGGTCACCTCGACATCGTGAAACTTAGGATCAGGAAGTAGAATCCTCTTTTTAGGCTTCGATTTTCTCATTGTGAGTAAAAATTAAAGGTGATAAAGATTAATGAAACGGACTACTTCTTAGATTTCTTTGGTCTCTTGGCTCCGTAGAGTGAACGGGACTGTGTCCTTCCTTCTACGCCAGCTGTGTCCAAAGCTCCTCTAAGGATGTGGTAACGCACACCAGGGAGGTCCTTCACACGACCGCCACGAACCAGCACGATGCTGTGCTCCTGAAGGTTGTGTCCCTCGCCCGGGATGTAGGCATTGACCTCTTTGGAGTTGGTAAGGCGTACCCTGGCAACCTTTCTCATCGCTGAGTTAGGCTTCTTAGGGGTCGTCGTGTAAACACGAAGACATACGCCCCTCTTCTGAGGACATGCGTCCAGCGCGCGTGACTTGCTCTGAGCGACAATGCTCACGCGTCCTTTGCGAACTAATTGTTGAATTGTAGGCATAAATGATTGTAAATCTAATATTTATGTTTCTCCCAAACATTTTGGGGCTGCAAATTTACGGATAATTCTTCAATTAACAAAGTCTCAGGCGAATAGATTCTCCGACAAAACGTTGCAATTGCCAAAAAATGACTATCTTTGAACGATCATAAAAACGCTTCCCACCTATGCGGACACGAATGAGGGACGAATATTAATGAATATAATCTCAAAGATATTTATGAAGAAGAAATTTGTACTTGCCTGTGCGGCGCTGTTACTTTGCGCGTCGGGATTCGCACAGGAGCGGAAAGCCAATTACGCTCTCGCCGAGAGGTTTTCGGCCAAAAGGGTGAACCAGATGGTGTTCTCCACGCAGATCACTCCTAACTGGTTTAGGGACAGCGACAAGTTCTGGTACAGCTGGAGGACTCCGCAGGGGACACACTATTACATCGTGGATCCGGCCAAGGGAACCAAGACCGAGGTGTTCGATATGGACAGGCTCGCGATGCAGATAACCGAGATCGTCCGCTACCCGTTCGAGGCCAAACATATTCCTATAAGGGATCTGGAGTTGAAGGATGACAAGGCGTTCACCTTCAACATCATCTCCGGGCTTCAGAACGACAGGGACACGACATATTTCCGCTACGAGATCGCTACGGCGAAGCTTGACACAGTGGCGAAGGAGAAGGACAAATACCCGCGTTGGGCCTCGATCGCCCCGAACGGAGAGTTCGGAGTCTATGCCAAGGGCTCCAATCTTTGGGTAATGGATTCGACCAGCCTCCGCAAGGCCGCCAAGGACGAGAAGGACAGCACCATCGTGGAGCATTGTCTGACCACGGACGGCATCCGCCAGTTCGGCTATGGCTACGGCAACTATGCCGGAGACACCGAGGCGGATTCCACCAAGAGGCACTATCCGGGAGAACTTGTCTGGTCACCGGACGCGAAGCGTTTCGCGACGATGAAGTGGGACACAAGGAAACTTGACGATCTGTGGGTCATCAATTCCGTAAGCGACAAACGTCCAAAATTGGAATCTTACAAGTACCAGATGCCGGGTGAGCCGGGACCGAAGGGCTATCTCTACATATTCACGATGAATGATGACCGCAACGGCGCTTCCGCAAGGCAGGTCAAGAGTCAGGCGTTCAAGGATCAGGAGGTCTCACTGCAAAATGCAAGGAGGACAGCCAAGGACAACTATCTGGATTTCTGGAAGAACGAGTGGTTGGGAGACAACTCCGGATTCTATCTCGTACGCCAGAGCCGTGACCTTAAGAGATTGGATCTCTGCTGGGTCGGAGTGGATTCCGACTCCACCAAGACCATCATCTCCGAGAGGGAAAGGACTTATGTCGAGTACCGCACTCCGTTCCTGATCGGTGGCGGAAAGCAGATCCTTCACTGGTCGGAGCGCAACGGATGGGCGAACATATACCTTTATAATAATGACGGAACATTGGTCAGGAATCTGACCGACGGGGCTTTCCACATTGAGGACATCCTCGGGGTGAACGAGAAGGAGGGTTACATCCTGCTGAGCGCCTGTGGCGTGAACAAGGACGAGAACCCTTACCAGATGCACACGTTCAGGGTTCCGCTCACGGGCGGTGCTCTCCAGCAGCTGGATATGAATGATATGGACGTGCTATCGACCGCCAACGACAATGCCAAGTACTTCATCGCCAACTACTCACGTGTCGATTGGACTCCGGCCGTGGCTCTGTTCTCGGCCACCGGCAAGCGGATAGCCGATCTGGAGACCGCCGACTTGAGCCTGCTGTTCGAGGCCGGCTACAAGTTCCCGGAGAGGTTCAAGGTTAAGGCAGCCGATGGTGTCACCGATCTCTACGGAGCGATGTACAAGCCTTACGACTTTGATTCCACGAAGGTCTATCCGATCTGCGACTATGTTTATCCGGGTCCTCAGGTGGAGGCCAACAACATTTCCTGGAGCAGGGGATTCACCAGAACGGACAGGCTCGCACAGCTGGGAATGATCGTCATCACGGTCGGCAATCGTGGCGGACATCCTAACCGCTCGAAGTGGTACCACAACTACGGCTACGGCAACCTGCGTGACTATGGCCTTGAGGATCAGAAATATGCCATCCAGCAGCTCGGTGCGAGATATTCATTCATCGACCTCGACAGGGTGGGCATCCACGGGCATTCAGGCGGCGGCTTTATGAGCACTGCGGCTATCCTGAAATATCCGGATTTCTTCAAGGTTGCTGTCTCCTGCGCCGGCAACCACGACAACAGCATCTACAACCGCTGGTGGAGCGAGCAGCATCACGGAGTCCTGGAGAAGATCGACAAGGGAGACACCACGTTCGTTTACAGCATCAAGACCAATCCGGAGATCGCTGGGAATCTGAAGGGGCATCTGATGCTCGTGCACGGTGACATAGACAACAACGTGCATCCGGCCAACACCATCCGTGTGGTCAACGCCCTGATCCGTGCCAACAAGAGGTTCGATATGCTCATCCTCCCGGGCCAGCGTCACGGCTTCGGCGATATGAACGAATATTTCTTCTGGCGTATGGCCGACTACTACGCCGAGTGGCTCATCGGTGACTCCGAGCGCTGGAAGCCGGACATCACGCAGATGAACAACGACTGATAATATTAATCGCAAACATTTCTTCCCGGTCACTTCGACAAGCTCAGTGACCGGAAGGGGATGTCTCGATCCCGCGCGGTCGCTTAGTCTGCTGTGCATTGTGTTTACAGGCCTTCGATGTTGACACCGAGGGCGGTGTGGATCAGGGAGAGGATGTCGTCGAGTGATGCTGTGGAGAACTGTCCTGTCAGCCGGTGCTCATCCGGATTCAAAGCCGACAGGGTGACACCGTAGTAATCAGAGAGTTCGCTCAATACTTCATCAAGCGGAGTGTTGTCATAGACAAATTCACCCGTGGCCCACGCGGCCGGGTTCGGATGCTTCGGAGTGATTCGCTCAGGGATATCCGTTCCGGAATAAAGCACCGCGCTCATACCTTTGGTGAGGACCATCCCTTCTGAAGACTCGGAGGCCGAGAATCTCACTTTGCCTGACACCACGCTGACGGAAGCGATCCCCTCAGAATCATTCCCCGAAGCGCTGACTTGGAACCTCGTGCCCAGAACCTTGACAAAACAGTCTCCGGCGTCCACTCTGAACGGAGCCTGCTCGTCGCGCCTGACTTCAAAATAAACTTTTCCGGTCATATATGCCAGACGCTTGTCCTTGTGTTTCTGAATATGAAGGGTCGCGCCAGGGGCGAGGGTGACGGACGAGGAGTCCGGAAGGGTGAAAGTCTGGGCGACATCGTAGGCGGCATATTCAGTCCAAGCGTCGCGCCAAGAGGTGTAGAGGAATATTCCAGCCACCAGCGCGGCCGCTATTCCGGTGATTCGCCATAAGGTGTGGCGCATTGCCATCCTGCCGCCGGAGACCCTTCGCTCAAACGTCCGCAGCGCCTTGCGAGGATCAAACCGGTCGCTTTCGTAGGCCTTGGCAACAAAATCTATCTCTCTGTCTTCCTTGTTTTTCATTGCGAATAAAATTGAATGAATATTAATACATCTTTGTTCAAGACAATGAAGACATCCCAAAGAATGGCCTTCATTATTATGACGCAGAACATTGAAGAAGTACCATCCTTTTTGTGAAAAAATGTAACCGTGCGCGAATCCGACATTTCACGCGCGGAGGGTCACTTCTTTTCCAAGGCACTGAGGAAGAATTCTTTCTGAGGAGAATCCGAAGAGGAGACACGGCCTTTCAGACGCCAGACACGGTTGTAAACGACACTC
>CAVKYA010000155.1:0-6216 GCA_963660255.1 Bacteroidaceae bacterium
CAAAGGTACATACTTTTCCAACTATCTGGACACAGGGTTTTGCACATGAGCCCTTACAACGTGCCACGCCCCTATACCCTCTATATTGCGGCAGAATAGCAAAAGACCTCTTCAGAAATCCTGAAGAGGTCTTTTTGGTGGGAGCTGAGGGAGTCGAACCCCCGACCCTCTGCTTGTAAGGCAGACGCTCTGAACCAACTGAGCTAAGCTCCCGAATCGTTGTCCCGTTGTTCATCGTTCGGGTGATGCAAAGGTACTACTTTTTTTTATTACTGCAAACTTTTTTGAAGTTTTTTTTGATTTTTTTTCGCTCAAAAGCGTGTCACAGGAAGGCGGAAAGTAGAGGCGGGAAGAAGGGCTCCGTTCACAAGATTGGCGTAAGTATATGACTGCCAACCATAACGAACCCATTTAGGAGACGAGACCACATCGCAGCGCAGCCTGACAACTGTTCCGTCAACAAAGGCTTCCGCCGGAAAGAACCGCTCATCCTCTCCGGCCAATTCAAATGTACGAAGCTTTTCTCCGGCGGAAGACCGTAATCCGTCAGCCCAGTCAAAAGTGAGCACAACATCTTTTCCTTCCTGACAGGCGGCTCTGACAACAGGGCCGGACGGAACCACATTCCTGTCACCATAGACATTATAAAGGGCCTGAACACCCAAGCGTCTCCCTACATCCAGTTTGCGGCGTGGATGCACATCAAGGGAGTCTCCCCTGTCGCTGCTGACAGCCATCGCGCACCCAGGCACCGATTCGGCAAGTCTTCTCTGACTGTCTCTGAACCATGTCCAAGTCGGACGGTCAAGACTTGAAAGCTGGACAAAAAGGAAAGGCATATCCGGATCATCCCAGTAGGCGCGCCAACTTTGGACAAGGAGCGGGAACAAACGTTCGTGCACCTCGACATTGTGGCCGTTTGACTCGCCTTGATACCAAATGGCTCCACGTACGGGAAAGTGATCCAAAGGCTCAATGCCGGCCTCAAACAGATAACAGGGGTGGAAAGGATGCCTCTGATGAGGGTTTTCCGCATCCTTGGTGTTCACCGATGCGATCTCCCGGACCCACGGCATGACAAAATCATTGCGCCGCCAGTCTATCATGATGTCAGGAAACTCAAACTCAAGGGTTTTACGGTCTATCCACGATTCCGTGGCGGCGCCGCCGACCGCGTTCAGAACCAAGCCTATCGGCACATCAAGGGAATCCGCAAGCATTTGTCCGAACGCGAGTCCGATCGCCGAGAACGAATCCGCCGACACCTTGGAGCCATACTCCCACGCTGCAGGATGGAAAAACATCAAGCGGTTGAGCGAATCATAGGCCGCCTTGTCCCAGACCCTATTGTCAGTGCTCCATCTCGCCCTCATATTGAACAGACGGACATTACCTCCTTGCCTGCCAACGGTTTCCAGAACCTCCGAACGCTCCTCAGGAACCATCGACATAGTCTGGAACGCCATGTTGGACTGCCCCGAGCAGACCCAGACCTCGCCGACCGCCACATCATCATACCGCAGACTACGTTTCAGAGTCGAGATATTCAAAGTCAATCCTTTGGAGGCTGTCAAAGGGTCAAGGCGGACACTCCAGGCGCCATCGGAAGCCGCCACAGCCGATTTTTTCTGTCCCGCCAGCCTGACAGTCACCTTCTCCCCGGGGTCTGCCGTCCCTCTTATCTCAAGAGGACGGTCACGCTGCAACACCATACCGTCCGAATATATTTCCGGCATCCTGAGGCCACCGAAATCGCCTGTCAAAGCCGAATATACCGTACGCGCCATGATGTAGGCCCCTTCAGCGTTCGGATGCAAGGAATCCGGAAGCAGGTCAGGACGTGAATATAAAGGCTTGTGAAGATCAATCAGTCCAGTCCCGGCGGCCTTCGCCACTAGTCCAATGCGTTCCTGCTCCATCCAGTACCAGTCTCTTGTCCCGGACTTGAAACGATGGTGGCGATGGGATATCGGGGTCATGCGGCAGACCCATACCCGGCATCCGGGATTCACCCTGCGGAAATCCTCGATGAGAGCAAGATAGTCTGTCACAAAATCATCACGGTAGTTCGGCCAGGCTCTGGGATCGGTGTCGTTCAGCCCCAGATGGATGACGACGATGTCCGCCGCGAAATCCAACGCGTCTCGGTAAGCCTGCTGCTCCGTGTAAGGGCGATATGCCCGGCGGAGGAGCGTGGCTCCGGAATGGCCGAAATTGCGGACATCATATTCATCGCCAAGCAATTCCTGAAGCCTTGACGGGTAGCACTCCATCTCCCGGTTCTCAAGTCCATAGCCATAAGTGACGCTGTTGCCGACACAAGCCACCTTGATACGCTCCCGCGCGGTAAGCGGCATGAACGCAAGCGACACTAAAACACAAAAAAACAATCGTCTCATCTTACAATATCTTTCAATTTGACCTTCTGGAATGTAATATGAGCCACACTGGACTCATACAGAATGCCGACCGTCTCCGGATCGATCATCGTGAGGCATGAATATCCCCATCCGTCTCCATCGTCAAGCAACAGGCTATATGGCCAAGTCACGCCGCCGTCAAGGCTGGCCTTGACCGTGATGTCGCGGCGACCGTCAGTAGTGTCCGGATTGGAGAACAGCAGCAGATCCTTGCCCAACACGTTCTTCTCCGCCGACACAGCAATCAGACTGGCCATACAGACAGGCTCTCGGAGGGTAGTCCTGTGTGACACATGTTCGGTCCATGTCCGTCCCAAGTCACGGGTTGTCATCACGGCGCGCGCCCCGCCACGGTTGTCCCTCATATTCAGCATCAGCACTCCAGGCTCAACCTCCGCCACCTGCGCCTCCGTCGTGTTCGTGCGGGCAGGATTATGAATATGCCAGGTCTCCCCGTGGTCCTTGCTGTACATTATCCCAGCGTGCGGCATCCTGTCCTTGTCGATGAACTGGATCGCGAACACCAATGTTCCGTCACGCATCGTTATTCCCCTGCCGGGACCTTGAAGAAGGAAGCACCACGAAGAATCCTTCACCTGTCTCGTGATATTAATCGGCTCACTCCAGGTACGTCCGTCGTCATCACTGCGCGACAGCATCAGTTGCGGAGTCTCGATCGGCTCCATCCCCGGCATAGAGTTCGTCCAGGCTCTGCCGTTGCCCATCCCGTGGGTCCATACGGCTATCGCCCAGATGGTTCCCGTGTTCTCATCAACCAGAACCGCCGGATCCCCGACACCATTCTGACCGGCCGGGAGACCGTCCACCCCGGAGAAAGACATCGCGATGCGCATAGGCTCCCAAGTCTGTCCTTTGTCCGTGCTTCGGCTCACACCGATGTCGATGCGTTCCTGAAGATCCGCGCTGTTGTTCCAACGCACATCATAGACACCAATGAGACTTCCGGAATTGGTCGTGACCAAGCCCGGAATACGGTAAGCCATCGAATGGTCATCTCCGGCGTGGCGCACGCCGTAACCCATCCTGCGTACAACTTCTCTTGAATCACAGGCCACAGGGACTTTCTTCCCGCCAACCACAACCTCGGATACTTTCGCGCGCAACTCTGTCAACAGAGACGCATCTGTAGCCATCCGGATGCTGACCCAATAATAGTTGACGCCCCCGACCATCGGCTGGCCGGAATGCAAAACCACCTTGCGCCCGATCTTCGAGGTCTGCTCCTGCAGCACTGAATATGACGGATTGGCGGAACGTGTGTTCCATACATTATGGGCGGAGATATATTCCACCGGGCTGAAACGCAGTCCTTGGCGCCGCACGGCTTCCGTTCCCGAATAGAAAAGACGCAGTTCGGCTATGGATTTCAAATCGGTGTCCGGCCCGAACTCCACGGTCAAGGATTCGAGCACATCCCCAGACTTGGCGTCAGGGACACGGACCTGGAACAAGACGTTGTCCGTGCGGTCCAGCAGGACCGGGATCTGAGGATTATGGATCCTCAACGAATCGGACGCTGAAAGCGTCAACGACAACAATGACAAGGCGATGAGCCAAAAGGTTCTTTTCATCATAGGGCAAGAGATTGAGTTACTTTGATTTATCCGGAGAATATATCAGTCCATCGACCGCACGGCTTCCGTCCGGCGTGACGAACACAGCTGTGAACGCCCACTTGACCAGCCAGATCTCCGGAGTCGTGAACTTCCCGACAGGCAATTTCATAAACACTTTGTTCCATCCTTTGTTCAGATGGACAGGAAGTGGTGGACGGGCGGTGCAATTCTCGTTGCCTTGGTCAATCTCAGGGCTCCTCACATCAGGAGAGTTCGTCCATTCCGGCGGAAGCAATTCCTGATCATTCAGCCAGATACGGCTTCCTTTATAGTCCCAATGTCCCGCTGGCGGCGGCATATCGTTCACCGAACGGCTATAGTTCTGGAACTCGACCAGCATCCCCACATCCTGAGCCTTCGGCGAATACACCCAAGTGTAAGCATAAGCCGTGCTGTTCTCGGCTGGTTCCTTGAACAAAGCCGGGAATGGGTACCATAGGCTCCAAAAGTGGCGCAGGTATATTCCTGCCCCGGTGACTCTGCGCACACCATATTCCTTGCCTTCAAAAGAGTAGCTGTCGGAAATTCCGTCCTCCGGCGGGAATGAGCGGGCAAGATCCCCATCATTAGGGAAAGCGTCCGTGACAGCCCAATGGACGTTCGTCTGCCTCACATAAGGGAAAGGCTCTCCTTTAAGGAAATTATCCTTATGCAAGAGCATACGACGCTCGAAATCAGCGAATTTCTTAAAGACTGGGCTTGATTCGTCAGGGAGGATCACTCCGTTACCGTCAAAATATTCACTGCCCCCACCTAACCACGAACGTTCGGCGATGGCCAGCATATATGGATAAAAAGCGTTCTGCGACAGTATGTACCGCTCGTCAGGCAGTTTATGGTCATTCCACACGGCCATAATGGTACCCAAGGCATCCTCGCTGCCATATTCAGTATTGCAGATCCTGCTGTTATAGACAGCCACGATGTCTCCAAACAAGTCAAAATGATTCGCATAGCGGAACTTGCTGTCTATGGACGGGATTCCTGGCTTGGCCTTGCCCATATAGCTCCAAAGTTGTGCTATGTCGATCTCTCCGGGAACATATTCACAACCAGGACTCCAAGAGATGGCTTTCTTGCCCTTCGAGCGCACCAAAGCAACCATTTCCGGGACAAAATGCGGATCCGTGAAATGTACCTCGTCGGTGCCTATGTGAAAATATGGCTCATCCGCGAATAGGTCGCACGCTTCGGCAAGGAGCTCCTTCAGGATTTCCTTGCCTTTCGGGCTTTGCATATCGCATCCGAAAGTTCTGGTAAAGGCCGCGCTATGACCAGGCATATCTATCTCCGGAATCACAAGGACCTGACGCCTGCGGCAAAAGTCAAGGAACTCCCGGACCTGATCCTGAGTATAGAAGCATCCAGGATAACGGGTCATATTCTCAGGGGAGGTAAGCTGCGGATATATCTTGCTTTCAAGCCTCCACGCCTGGTTTTCAGTCAGATGCCAATGGAAAGTGTTGATCTTATAGAGCGAAAGGATCTCTATCTCGCGCTTGATTTCATCCAGACTTATGTATGAGCGTCCCGTGTCGTGCATAAAGCCACGGATTCCGAACGCGGGCCAGTCAATGATCTCGCAGCAATGGATTTTCACACCACGTTCCGAGTTTTCCGCCAACTGCCGCAACGTCTGGACCGCCCAATAGACTCCTTTTTCCGTGACAGCCTCAACACGGATGACATCCGTAGAGACCGTCAGGCAATATGCTTCATCCTGATTGACAACGGCTTGATCTATCCGCTCCACTAACCTTACATCCACTTTTCCGGAAGCTGTGTCCGAACATTTGATTCCGGCTCCGTCAAGCCATTCCCGCACGATCCCCGTCACGGAAGGGTCTCCCGACAAACTTACATCGGATTTCTGGAAAACACCTTTCGACCACGCGACCTCCTGAGGGAGAGGAAGCAACTCCGGGGTGGGGGCCGTTCGTTCCGAACAGCCGGCCATAGCGAAGAGTGCCAGGCAACTAATCAACAAAGATCTCATCAGGTTATATTTTTTTGTTTTAACAACCGGAAGTGTTTTCTCCCGGTCACGGTTTATTTCACGGTTCTCAACTCACCGGGGAATGCGGCATTCGCCCTATAATGAGGAGCATAGAGGGATTCAATCGTCACCACAGGAGCGGTGAATATGCCTTCCTGAGTGA
>CAVKYA010000156.1:0-6196 GCA_963660255.1 Bacteroidaceae bacterium
GATGCCTCTAAGAGACATCCTCTTTTTTCTGTCGATCGTTTTTAACGGATATTATTTCTTGTCATTCAAGACAATCTGACCGCCGACCACATCAACCTCGATCACTGAATCCTTGTGGACAGTCCCGGCCAAGATGGCCTTGGCAAGTTGGTTGACGAGCTCACGCTGCATCAGCCTCTTGATAGGACGGGCTCCGTAAGCCGGATCGTAACCGCCAGTGACCATATGATCCTCGAAAGCCTTTGTGAACTCAATGGTGACACCTTCTTCGGAGAGCCTGTTCTGAAGCTGCTTCATCTGGATGTGAAGGATGTCACGGATGTCATTCTGAGTCAGCGGATCGAACATTATGATCTCGTCAATTCTGTTCAGGAACTCTGGCCTTACCGTGGTCTTGAGCACATCCATAACCTTCTCCTTGCACTCGTCCAGAAGCTCACGCCTTGTGGCGATGGCCCTCATCTCCTCGGCCGGATCCGCACCCGGCTGTCCGACGGCAGGAAGCCTGTCCATATAGCCTTGGATGATGTCTGAGCCGACATTGGAGGTCATTATCAGGATTGTGTTCTTGAAGTCAACGGTACGTCCCTTGTTGTCGGTCAAACGACCGTCGTCAAGGACTTGAAGCAGAACATTGAACACATCCGGATGCGCCTTCTCGATCTCATCAAGCAAAATGACTGAATAAGGCTTGCGCCTTACGGCCTCGGTGAGCTGTCCGCCCTCGTCATAGCCGACGTATCCCGGAGGCGCGCCGACCAGACGGCTGACGGTGTGACGTTCCTGATATTCACTCATATCAATCCTCGTGATCATATTCTCGTCGTTGAACAGGAACTCCGCAAGGGCTTTCGCCAGTTCGGTCTTACCCACACCGGTCGTACCCATAAAGAGGAACGAACCAATCGGCCTTTTCTCGTTGGACAGTCCAGCCCTGCTCCGGCGGACGGCGTCGGCGACAGCCTGGATGGCCTGATCCTGCCCTACAACCCTCTTGTGCAGCTCGCTCTCGATGCGAAGTAGTTTCTCCTTTTCGCTCTCAAGCATCTTCTGCACAGGGATTCCGGTCCACTTGGCGACTACCTCGGCTATGTCCTGTGGGGTAACCGCCTCGGTGACAATAGGATCCTTGATCTCAGCCTGTTTCTTGGTCAGGTCATCGATCTTCCTCTGAGCCTCGGCGATCTTGCCGTAACGAAGCTCGGCGACCTTGCCGTAGTCGCCCGCCCTCTCGGCGGCCTGAGACTGGATCTTGTAGTCCTCAATCTCCTGACGTGCCTCCTGAAGGCCTGAAAGAATGCCCTTCTCATCATTCCATCTCTTCATCAGAGCCTCTCTCTCGGCCATCTTGTCGGAAAGTTCCTTCTGGATCTTCTCGGATTTGAGGGACGTACCCTCACGCTTGATGGCCTCCTTCTCGATCTCCAGCTGACGGATGTCGCTGTTGAGCTCGGCGATAGGCTCCGGAACGGAGTTCATCTCCAGACGCAGCTTCGAGGCGGCCTCGTCCACAAGGTCGATGGCCTTGTCCGGCAGGAACCTGTTCGTGATGTACCTGTGCGAAAGATTGACTGCGGCGATCAACGCGTCGTCCTCGATCTTCACGCGGTGATGGTTCTCGTACTTCTCCTTCAGACCTCTCATTATGGCGATTGACTCGGCCGGTGACGGCTCATCGACCAGAACCATCTGGAATCGTCTCTCAAGCGCCTTGTCTGTCTCAAAGTACTTCTGGTACTCATCCAAAGTTGTCGAACCGATAGTCCTCAGCTCACCTCTGGCAAGCGCAGGTTTAAGAATATTCGAGGCATCCATCGCACCCGAGGAACGTCCGGCTCCAACAAGGGTATGGATCTCATCAATGAACAGGATGATTTCCCCGGCGCTGTCAACGACTTCCTTGACAACTCCCTTGAGACGCTCCTCAAACTCGCCCTGATACTTCGCTCCGGCGATCAGAGCACCCATATCCAATGAATATACCTTCTTGCTCTTCAGGTTCTCCGGAACGTCACCATCCACGATTTTCTGGGCGATGCCCTCGGAGATGGCGGTCTTGCCGACACCCGGCTCACCCACCAGAATAGGATTGTTCTTGGTCCTTCTGCTCAGAATCTGCAGAACCCTTCGGATTTCCTCGTCCCTGCCGATGACAGGATCGAGCTTTCCCTTCGCAGCCTGTTCATTGAGATTGATCGCAAATTTAGGCAAGAACTCCAATGATTTGTTGTTAGTATTGTTTTCCATAATTTCTCTCCTTTTTTAGTCTTAAGACACTTCCGCTCGCGGCCCGCGCCGGTTCACGTGACGGTAACGAAAAGAACCGCCCGGTCCGAAGACCAGACGGTTAAAAGTCAAATTATGTTCCACAGCCCGAAGGCTGACAAAATGTCAGTTAGTCGGCGTTGGACTCGGCTGGAGCTTCCTGAGCCGGATTGGCCTGCTGTACAGGGGCCGAAGGGAATTCCGGCTGAGCGGCTGAGTTCTCGATCTTCTCGGTCACGTCAACACCAGAGACAGTCGTTCTGGTCGTGAAAGAGGTGATGATGGAGACAACGAGAATGAAAGTGACAAGACCCCAAGATACCTTCTCAAGGATGTCAGCGGTCTGCCTTACGCCAAGAGTCTGGTTGGCTGAAGTAAAGTTACTGGCCATTCCCTGTCCCTTGCCGTTCTGAAGCAGCACGACGATGGTCAGAAGAATCGCCGCGATGACAATAAAAACTGTGAGGAATGTAAACATATTCTTAAATTTTAATTTTCCTGTTGCAATTTTTCAATAAGGGATGCAAAGTAAGCACTTTTTTCCGGATATCGCAAGATAAGTCGGGAATAAATCTTCTTTGCCTCAACAAAATAGCCTTGATCGGCATAGATGGCGGCCAATGTCTCGGTGCAGAAACCGAACTCGGGATCCTCCCAATTACGGCTTTCCGGCTCGTCATAACGTTCGGATTTGAAGTTGGAGAAGACATTGTCCTCCTCCTTCCTCACAGCGGCATATTGCTCAGGAGAGAAGAAATCGCCACCGGTCACACGCGCCGTGCGGTGATATGCAACGGATTGTGGTGATGAATATTCCTGCGCCTCCACCATCGCTTCGATGGTTGGTGAGCTTAGCCGAACCACAGGCTCAGCGACCGATGGTGATTGTTCTGAAACTGAATGTTCCGGTCGCTGAGCCTGTCGAAGCGACTTTTCCGGCCTGATATATTCCTTGATCAGACGCTCGACATCTTTGTCGGAATAGTCGTCCTTCCTGACAGAGCGCATAATGTCGGAGATCAAAGTGCGGGACGCCACATACATCGCCGCATCCGAATACTGTGCCTTCCCCCATTCGCTCCCTCCGACTCTTGACATCCTCACACACAATTCCTTGCGAGCGGCCCCGAACCACGGGTAAAGATTGATCACACCCGTCAGTTCATCCATTGTCAAGGATCCGAGAGTCTTCTTCCCTACCTCTACCATTGGGCGACACTTGCGTTGAACATATCCTCCACCAGCTTATCAATGATCTCCTGGCACAGAGTCGATTCCACAGCGTCCAAAGAGTTGGTGGAATCGTAGTCTGAATATGCCGAGAAACTTTTCTCGAAATCATCCTCCGGATACTTCCGGTTCGTGAATTTCAGTTTCACGGTAACTGTCAGACGGTTCTGCGCCGCGACCTCGTTGGCCGTAACCGCGGCGGCACGCACCTCATAGCCGGTCACCTCCCCTTGAAGCTCAAGGTCTCCGTCCATTTCCACCTGCTCCAGTTTTGTCAGTTTCCTGAACTTGTCCCTCATCGCCTCGGTCAGGTCATTGCTCAGATTAGGGTTGACCTTGAGGGCCTTATATTCAAAATAATTGATGGTCACTGTCTTGACCTCCGCCTGGATGGAAGTACCGGAAAACGAGTACCTCACGACCGAACAGCCGGCCAGAGCTACAGCCAGCAGCAGGGAGATGACTATAAGGATCTTCTTCATATTCATAAATTTTCGTTTCCGCCTTTGCCGGGCTTCGCGTCTATCTGGTATTTGTCAAGCCAACGGTAAAGCGTCCTTTCGGAAGTTCCAAGCTCCCGCGCGGCCAGCTTTCTGTTGCCGCCGTGCTTCTCAAGGGCTTTCTCGATCATCTGGAGTTTGGTGTCCTCCAACGACAAGCCAGACGCGGCGGGTGATTCCGCCTTGATATCGACAACCTTTTCCACATCGCCGCTTGTGACAGGAGTGCCCCCCCCCTGCCATTCAGCCTCTTCCGGTTCCGGAGCTGGCCTCAGAGCGGGTCTTATCGGAGTAGCGCTGTCCGGAACAGCGTCAAGCCTGGCCTTCAGACGGTCAACCTCCTGCTTGAGGTCAAAGATAGCCTTTATGATCATCTGCTTGTCTGAATCGGGGATCTGTCCACCCGCCGGCTCAGCGGTCGCCGAGACAGGCAGGAGACTCACTTCCTCTTTAGGCATATATTCCGACAGCGTCCGCGCGTCAACCACGCACCTTTCCGAAGCCCGTGTCAGTTTCTCGGACTCCAAAGCGGTGACTGTCTCCGCGACATTCTTGAGTTGACGGATGTTGCCGGGCCAACGGTAGTTTATCAGCAGGTCGATCGCATCATTGGAAAGCGACACCTTACCCATTCCGTACTTTTCCGAGAAATCCGAAGTGAATTTCCTGAACAACAGGTAGATGTCCTCCTTGCGCTCACGAAGCGCCGGCATCTTGATCTGAATGGCGTTGAGCCTATAGTAAAGATCCTCCCTGAACTTGCCCTTGCCGACGGCGTAGAGCAGGTTCACGTTCGTGGCCGCGATGACCCTCACATCCGTCTTCTGGACCTTGGAGGAACCGACCTTTATGAACTCACCGCTCTGAAGCACCCTCAGGAGCTTGGCTTGAGAGGACAAAGGCAACTCCCCGATCTCGTCAAGGAACAATGTACCGCCATCAGCCTCCTCAAAGTAGCCCTTCCTTGTCTCTATGGCACCGGTGAAGGACCCCTTCTCGTGACCGAAAAGTTCCGAGTCTATGGTGCCTTCCGGTATCGCTCCGCAGTTTACGGCAAAGTATTTGCTTGTCTTCCGGCGGCTGTTTTGATGGATGATCTTTGGAATATTCTCCTTGCCGACACCACTTTCACCCGTAACGAGGACAGTCAGGTCGGTCGGGGCGATGGCGACGGCGGTCTCCAACGCCCTGTTGAGGGCGGCATCATTTCCGATGATGTCGTATTTGTTTTTAAGTCTTTGCAGTTCTTGTGAATCCATAGTATTTGCTCACAGTTTGGCAAAGTTAACAAAATAATAATTATCTTTGTATATTTGTTAGCAGCATTGAAATGCAATCTTTAATCATTAGTTATATGAAAAAGACACTCAAAATTTTCTCCGCGGCCCTCATCGGGATGGCTGCGGTCGCCTGCTCTTCAGCCGAGAAAATGGCTGAACTCGCTGACAATGTGGTCGTAAAATGCGACCCTGCGGTTCTGGAGTGTGTCGCTGGCAACATCGACGCGACTGTCACAGTGACCTATCCTGAGAAGTACTTCCATCCGAAGGCTATTCTTGAGGTCACCCCTGTGCTCGTTTACGACGGCGGCGAGGCCAAGATGACTCCGTTTATGTACCAGGGCGAGAAAGTGAAGGACAACTACAAGGTTGTCGCCAAGGACGGCGGCACCGTGACCGAGAAGGTTCACTTCAACTATGTTGAGGGTATGGAGCAGTCTCACCTTGAGCTCCGCGGCATCGTGAAGTACAAGGCAAAGTCCTACAAGCTTCCTGTAAAGAAGGTCGCTGACGGTGTGAACACCACCTATATGCTTGTAAAGGGTGCCGGTCAGGTTCCTTTCAAGGCCGACGGTTACGAGGCTGTCCTCCAGCAGACCGCCGAAGGTCAGATCCTTTACAACATCAACTCTGCCGACGTTCAGTCAAAGCAGCTTAAGGGACAGTCCATCAAGGATTTCCAGAACGCTCTTGAGGAGATCAAGGCCAATGAGAGAAAGACTCTCGTAGGAACAGAGGTTGTCGCTTACGCTTCACCTGACGGTGGCGAGAAGCTCAACAACACCCTTTCAGAGAGACGTTCAAAGTCCGCCGACAAGGCTTGGGACAAGGTAATGAAGGGCAAGGATGTAGCCGATCCTGAGGTGAAGAGCATCGGTCAGGACTGGGAAGGCTTCCAGGAGCTCGTCCAGAACTCCGACA
>CAVKYA010000157.1:0-6178 GCA_963660255.1 Bacteroidaceae bacterium
TGACGATGTTCATGTTGTCCTGCTTGTTGAGGAACTTGAAGGTCAGAGTGTGCTCGCCTTCAGGAAGGTCGTACTTCCAGTAAAGGTCGGCGGCGGCTCCGTTGCCCTTGATCGGATTCTTGGCCACAGCGGAGAGCTTTCCGTCAAGGTAAATCTCGACCTCGCCGACGTAGCCGGTGTTGTCGTCGTAGCCGGCTCCCTTGTAGTAGTGGTACTTGAGAACCACTCCGTTGCCGTTGAACTTGATCTCTCCGACATTTGTCACGGTCTTCTTGACCTCGTACCTGTTCTGAGGATAGTGGTTCTCGAAAGCCTTCTCATAGCGCACGGCCTCCGGCTTCTGCACCTTGATGGTGATGTTGTCGCCGTCCACGGAGCCGCCATTTCGTCCGATCACCTGAAGGGCCTGACTGAATGAATATTCAGTGGCCTTGTTGAGGGAGATGTCGGTATAGACGAAAGGAATGTCCACAATCTCCTCGCAAGGCTTCCTCCAATATTCAGGAATATTCCTGTACCCCAGCATCACACCGAGGATTCCTGCGGCGGAGGAAGGGTTGCAGTCAGAGTCCTGGCCGCAGCGTGTGGCGATGTCAATGGTGCGGTAGAAGTTCTTGTCGCCGTAGAGAAGGCCGATGAGGATGTAGCCGCTGTTGATGACGGCGTCGATGTTGAACTGGCGGTCAACCCCGTCAGGGCAGCCGATGTCGTAGCCGTAGTGCTCGTTGAACAGAGCCCAGGTGATGTGCCAGTCCTTCGGGTACTGCTTGTGCCATTTGATGACGTCGGCCATCGCCTTGTAGTAGTTGCTCTGTGCAGGGATGACCTTAAGTGCCTCGTTCACAACGAAGTTCATATCGTCGCTGACGAACGCGAGAGAGAGCATCGCCGCGACGTAAACACCACCGTACCAGCCGTCACCGTAGTTCATCATGTGGCCGATGCCGTCTGAATAGTAAGTCGCGGCGTTGATCATGCCCGGCGCCATCAGACCGGCGTAGTCGGCCTCGATCTGGAAGTCGATGTCGTCGGCGTGAGGGTTGTTGAGCCAGTGGCCGGACTCAGGAGGCATCACGCCGTTGAGGATGTTGTAGCGCCCGAGCTGGTTGGCGTGCCAAAGAGGGTACGGGGCGTGGGCGAAGGCGTTCGCGAACGACTCGATCGGAGCGTCAAGGCCTTCCTTCTGGAACACTTCCACGAAGGTGAGGTCCATATAGACATCATCATACAGTCCAGGGAACTTGTCGAACCAGTACTTGATCATATGGTCGTTCCACGGAATCTCGATCTCGTCGTTCATAAATCCGGCGTACTTGAACTCGGTAGGTCCGCCGTAGGAGCAGCCGATGACCTTTCCGGCCCAGCCACCCTTGATCTTGTCCATGAGAACCTCCTTGGTCATCTTGACCTCCTTCGGGAGCTTCTTGGCGGCCGCGTCGAGTGTGGTCGTCATCATGAGGACGCCAGCGGCGATCAGGAATAATTTTTTGATTTTCATAATGTTTTGATTTATTGATTATTTGTTTTTCGTAATGATTCACTTATCCAGGAAACGCCTCCCCACAGGATCTGGTTCACGGCCTGGGACTCGTGCGACAGGGTCGCGAAGATCATCCCGAACTGCATCGGGATGCCATAGACGTAGGAAATCGCGGAGGAGACTATGAAATGGAACGCCCCGAATCCGCCCGGCACCGGGACGATCGAGGACAGGCTTCCGGCTATCATCAGGAACATCGCGTCAGTCATATTCAGTGTCTGCAAAGTCCCGACAGCCGATGCGAGCTCAGGGCTGACCGAGTCCGGGGATATTCCTTGAAGGGACCAGAGGATCGTGGCGCTCATCATCAGGTAGCAGCCCCATATCCCGGCCGTCAAAAGGAGGAACTTCCAGGCTCCTTTCATCTTGAGGCAGCTGATGAAGCCGGCCCAAAGGCCTTTGCAGAAGTCGCGGACTTTGGCAAGAGGCTTCCATTTGTCAGCGAAAAGGATTGCGCACGAAATGGCGGCGACAATCACAAGAATCCCTGCGACCAACGCGATGATCTTGCCGACGCTGACACTGCCCGAGGCCGCTCCGAAAATCTTCTCGGAGAAGAACCCGCCGAACCGTTTCCAGGTGAATAGCAGGAACACGGCAAGTACGGTGACCATCGCAAGCATATCCACAGAACGCTCCAGCGCGGCGGTTCCGAGCACCTTGTCGTAGGAAGCGAGACGCCGGTCCTCCGAATCCTTTCTGGAATGGGCCGTGATATAGCCGCAGCGAACAAACTCTCCAACGCGCGGCAGGACAATATTCACAAGATAACTGATGTTGACGGCGTTGAAGCAGGTCAGACGGGAGGTCGTCCCGTCAATCGGAAGAAGCAGCTCGCGCCATCGCAATGCCCTGAACCAGAACGCCAGAAGCCCGAAAAGCATCGAGAGGATTACGAACTCCCAGCGGCAGGCCTTGAGCCCTTCCAAAAAATCCGCCCAACCAACCCCTCGGAAAGAGAAATACAGAAGCACCGCCGCAAGCGCGATGGAGACTCCGTATTTAAGAATATTCCCGACCTTCTTGTTCATAACTACAAATTTAATCAAATATTCCTTAACTTTGTGATTTGCACATAATGAATATCAAAATTCAAAGATATGAAATCAATTTTAGGAATAGGCAACGCGCTCACGGACATTCTCGCGGTGTTCCCTGACGAGACAATGCTCCGCGAGTACCACCTTCCTCCGGGAAGTATGCAGCACGTGGACCTTGAGACCGGCGACCGCATCTGGTCAAAGCTGAAGGAATTCGGAGTGAAATACGTTCCGGGCGGATCGGCCGCCAACACGATCACCTGCACGTCCATATTCGGGATGCCTTCAGGCTTCATCGGCAAGATCGGCAACGATGAGTTGGGACATCTTTACAAAAGCACACTTGAGCAGTATGGCGTGAAGACCACCTTGCTGACCGGCACGAAAGGCTCCGGCCGCGCGATGTGCTTCATCACGGGAGCGAATTCGGAGCGAACATTCGCTGATTATATGGGAGCCGCGCTCGAAATGGTTCCCGAGGATCTGAAGCCTGAATATTTCCAAGGCTACGATTATTTTCATATCGAGGGCTATCTCGTGCAGAATCAAGATCTTATCCGCAAGGCAGTGCAGATGGCGAAGGAGGCCGGTTGCAAGATCTCGATCGATATGGCGTCCTACAATGTGGTCGAGTCCAACGAGGCTTTCTTCCACAATCTCGTGGATCGCTATGTGGACATAGTCTTCGCCAACGAAAGCGAGGCGAGGGCGTTCACAAAACAGGAGCCACGCGAGGCTCTCGACACGCTTGCCAGCCAGTGCGAGATCGCCGTCGTGAAAGTCGGAAAGGACGGCTCGATGGTGAAGCAGGGCGATGAATATCACTACATAGAGGCTTGGCCGGCAGCCACGATCGACGCCACCGGAGCGGGCGACACCTACGCCGCCGGCTTCCTCTACGCCCATTCGCTCGGAATGCCTCTCAAGGTCTGCGGTGAGGTCGGCTCGATAATTGCTGCGAAGGTCGTCGAGGTTATCGGCACCAAGATCGATGTCCCGAGATGGAAGGACGCTAAGCAGGAGATACGTGAGCTGATAGCTTCTGTAAAACAGTAAGTTATGTTTGATTTTATAAAGATTTTTTTTAGAAAGAACAGCCTTAAGAAGCATTCGAGCACGGTTCCGACCGGGATTGTGCCCCTTAGTGAAATCCGCTCCTATGTGGCCATCATTGATGTTGAGGAACCTTCGTTTGACGCTTGCAAGACAGCGATAATGAACTTCTTCAGGTCCCATAACATCAAGGGTAGCGTTTTCTTCCAGGATTTCAGAAAGATAGGCAGTGAGGACCGATTGATCACCAGCATTCAGACCACAATCACCAAAAAGGATCTGGACTGGATCGGCAGACCTTCCCGCTACAAACTGAACGTGCTGGAGGAGCAGGCTCCTGATCTTTTCATCTCGCTTGTCAAGAATCCTGACTTCGCCATTGAATATATGGCCCGCACCTCGAAGGCTCGTTTCAAGATAGGCCGCGCGCAGATGTCCGGCAACCTCTTTGACCTTGTCATCAGTGACCCGGCCGGAAAGGAGATCTCGCAGATGGACAGTTTTACGGTCATAAAAAGTTATCTGACTAAGATTCAATAATATTCACCTATGGCAAATGTTGTGAAAAACGCTGTTGTCGCCCTGAAAGGATTCGCGATGGGGGCGGCTAACGTCATTCCCGGTGTGTCCGGAGGAACCATCGCTCTGCTCACCGGCATATTCAATGAACTGATCGAGGCTTTGAACGCCTTGCTTTCCGTGTCTTCCTGGAAGCTGCTGCTCCAAGGGAAGCTCAAAGACTTCTGGAAGAATATTCACGGAACATTCCTGCTTTGGCTGGGAGTCGGTGTGGTGGTGAGCGTCTTCTCGCTTGCCAAACTGATGGAATATGTCCTTGCGTATCACCCGATTCAGACTTGGGCATTCTTCTTCGGACTGATTGTGGTGTCAGGTATCTATATGCTCTGGGACATCAAGAAGTGGAAGGTCTCAGACGGCCTTTGGCTGGTGTTCGGAGTCATTCTCGGGGCCGTCATCTGCCTTCTGTCGCCGACCCAGACCACGGACGCTTCGTGGTTCATTATGATCTGCGGCGCGATCGCCATCTGTACGATGATCCTTCCCGGCATCTCCGGCAGTTTCATTCTGGTGCTTCTGGGCAAGTATGAATATATTATGTCAGCGATCAGCGAGCTTAACTGGCCTGTACTCATCCTCTTCGGAGTCGGCTGTGTGCTCGGCATCGCTGCTTTCTCGAAGTTCCTGCACTGGCTGATAGCCCATTACGAAAGGCCTACGCTGATCACTCTGATCGGTTTCACACTTGGCTCTCTGGTGAAGGTCTGGCCGTGGAGTGACAAGGTCAGCGTGCTGACCGCCCAGCTTATGCGTGAAGGACAGACCGCCGAGCAGGCTCAGGTCGGAGTCCAGGCATTGGCGGAGTCTGGCTTTAATCTGGCTTCGATGATCGATCCTCAGACCGCCACGGCGATTGTCTGGATGCTGGTCGGCGCAGTCCTTGTCGTTGGCCTTGAATGGCTTGGGCATTCCAAGAACAAGTAATCCAAATTGTCTGTATCTTTTCAGGGATGGAAGATCGTTACGATTTTCTCCAGGCAAGATTCACGATATCAATTCCGTGAAGAGATCTAGTCTTCCCTTAAGTAACATTTTTGGCCTCTTTCGCTTCCCAAGGGTGCATCCCGCACTCTTGGGAAACGTTTCCCCTGCTTTTCGTCGCCCGATGGTGCTGTTGACCACACCCATAGGAGACATCATTTCCCTTTTTCGCTACTGAAACCGCACGGAGAACAGCATCGCACTCTTGGAAGGCATATCCGCCTCTTCACGTTTCCGTAGATTGTCTTGCATCTCTTTTGAGTACCGTCTGCCCTCATTTTTGTCACTGAAGAGCCGACGGATGTTAGGCCTGTTATGATATTCATTGATATTAGTGACCATACACTTCACGTTTTATCATAGTAATAGTGTCGCTTGAGTGACCTTGTTATGGGTTGCAAGCCTAAAGTGCATAAGCCCGTAAAAATTTCACCTTTTTACAGGTTCTGCTCCTATATGACTTTTCGTAGTCATATTCAAAAAAAGAGTGGCCGCATATGACGGTCACTCTTTGAGATGCGTTTCGTGCACAGGAAAACCTTTTCCTGTACGAAGCACTCTGATTAGAACGTTTCGTACACCGGAGGCCTATTCTATGTACAAAACGCTCAGTTTGGTGTGGTTGGTACTCCAGATGCCTTTCCCCATATACAAAACACTAGGCTATTATATACGAGTTGACTAACACCTATCTTATGACACTGATGTCCAAATGATTATTGATGGCCACCGATTCCGCACCCGAAATAAGATCTGAACGGAATGGCAGTGACTCAATTCTATGTGTAAGTAGGGCTTATTAGGGCTGAACCGTTGTGAATTTACGAAATGCCTTCATCTTAAATCTAGACAGAAGCACATTGAGGGCATATTACTATGAAAATCTTGCGCCATTGTCCTTGAGTTTTTCAGTTTAATCTGGCTTCTGCTGGTGTAGGCTCGTTATGCGGCTGAAAGTCTTTTGTAAGATTCTCACCGTAACCTG